>JAFDJI010000769.1:0-2598 GCA_019307545.1 Deltaproteobacteria bacterium
AAGGAGACGAACTTCTTCTGCAAGGACAGCGAGTTCGAAAGGGGTTTGGACTGGTATCTGGATTTCAATTTCCGTGGAGCCGAGGCCTATCCCTTCCGCGGGGAGGCGTCCCCTCGATACCTCTACAGTGACCAGGCTCCGGAACGAATGGCGGGGGTCTTCTCCGACGCGCCGGTTCGCTTCCTGGTGGTCCTGCGAGATCCGGTCGAACGCGCCTACTCCTGGTATTGGCACCTCGTCCGCAACGGGAACGAGACCCTGGGTTTCGAGGAGGCACTGGCCCGAGAATCGGAGCGCCTTCCGGTCGAGGCCGCCAAGCGCATCGGGTCCCTTCGCTATGCGTACGTGGACAGTGGGATGTACGCGAAACAGCTTCGGCGATGGTTCGAGCATTTTCCCTCTGAGCGATTCCTCGTCGTCCTCCACGAGGAATTGGTGACGGACACCGTTGCGGTTCTGGGACAGGTCTTCGATTTCCTTGGTGTGACACCGCAGGTGGACATCGACGTTACGAAGCGGCGCAATGTAGCCAGCCTTCCGCGCTCCCGGGTCCTCCAACGAGCAGTGCTCGAGGTCCCGGTTCGGGTGGGCAAGTGGGTTGGTCCACTCCTCTCCCGGAGGGCCAAGGACGTCTTGGTCCGCAGGTACTGGGCCCATGCGGAGCGGATCCTCCGGATGAACCAGCGACCGTTCGACAAGCCCGACATGAACCCCGATACCGAGGCTCGGCTTCGCGAGCGGTTTGCAGAAGACATCCTGGATCTCCAGGAGATCCTCGGCCGAGATCTCTCAGGTTGGCTTCCACGATCCAGCACAGGGGAGAACAGCGCGTGATCGCCTTCGCGCACATCCAGAAGACCGGCGGGGTCACGATGAACTCGGTGTTGCGCCGTTCCTACGGCACGCGGCACTGCGACGTGATGCCGGTGGGTCGCTACGACACCTACCTCCTCGAGACCTACTCCGGTTCCGACCACCGCTGGACCGCGCGGCTCTATCCGCGGCTCCTCAGCATCGCGGGCCACCTCGTCAAGCCGCACAGCGACCTGCACACCGTCGTCCCGGAGGTGCGGTACTTCACCATGCTGCGAGAACCGTTGAAACGCATGGCGTCGCACTACCAACACGTCGTGCAGAAGCTGGGACGCACCTGGTCCTTCCGCGACTGGGCCGAGAACGCCCTCCTTCGGGACCTCCAGACCCACCACATAGGGGGGACCGGGCGGTTCGAGGATGCGGCTGGCATTCTGGAGGAGCGATGCTTCCTGGTGGGGCTCGTGGAGCGGTACGACGAATCACTTGTTCTCCTGCGGCGACGCGCCGGCGAGCCCGAGATGGACATCCGGTACATCGCGAGGAACGTCGCCACGGACAACTCGATTCGCGACGGCCTGTTGGCGGATCCGGACCACCGGCGGATGTTGGCCGATTTGAACCGCGAGGACGTCAAGCTCTACCGCTTCGTGGTGGAGGACCTCTATCCGAGGTTCCAGCGCGAGTACGGTGCTACCCTGGAAGCGGATGTCGCCGCGTTCAGGGCGGCGCTTCCGGCGCGTCGCATCAGCGTCCGTGAGCAGTTGAGTCGTCTGAAGATGAATCTCGTGTACCGCCCCCTGCTGCGTGGGTACAGGAGCGTCGCGGCACGGTGAAGGAGGAAGAACCCATTACGCCTGGCCGCGGGAACCTGACTGCGCTCGGCGTCTCCCAGTTGGTGATGTTCGCCTCCGGGCTGATCGTCCAGGCGTTCCTGGCGCGGTACCTGGGGAAGGAGACCTTCGGCACCTACTCGTTCCTGATCGGGGTCACGGCGATGTTCGCCTTCCTGGCGCACATGAACCTGCGGGTTCTGCTCGCCAGACGCGTCGCCCGTGCACCAGACACCTCCGGGCAGATGATGGGGCTCGGGCTGGTCACCACCGCGCTGCTCGGGCTCATCGCGACCGGGGGGGTGGTCGGCTACGCGTGGCTCCGGGATGGCCGGCCGATCGTGGTGGTTGCTGCGGCCATCGCCGGACTCGCCTTGGGGTCGCGTGGCCTGGCCCGCGTGGCCGAGGCGGTGTTCCAGGGCCTGCGGCGCATGGGGGTGATGGTCCAGGGGACCTTGATCGAGCGACTGGTGTTGGTGGTCGGCACCATCGGTCTGGTCCTCGCGGGTGCGGGGCTTCCCGGGGTCTTCGCCGCCCAACTGCTCGCGAGCATGGCCTTCCTCGCTGTGTTGGTGACCCGGTTCCAGCGCACCGAAGCAAACATTCCACTTCGGTTTCCCGGCCGTGAGGCGTGGCAGCTCGTTGTAGATGCGCGGCCCTTCGCGCTGAACCAGCTGTACGGGGCGATCTACCTCGTCTCGGACCTCCTCATCCTCAAGGAGTTCCATGGAGACGAAGAGGTGGGGCTGTACCGCGCGGCGACCATCCTCGTCCTCCAACTACCGGTCGTCGCGGTGATCCTGAACAAGGGGATCTACCCGCGGATGGCGCGGTATCTGGGCGACAAGGATGCCGCGGGGAAGGAGCTTGCGTTCGCGGTTCGGGCGCTGCTGGCGGTGAGCTTGCCCGTCGCGATCGGCGGGATCTGTGTCGCGGGACCCCTGTTGGTCCT
>JAFDJI010000769.1:2619-3186 GCA_019307545.1 Deltaproteobacteria bacterium
GCGTTCGCTCTCCTGCTCGGCATGGTGCCTTTCCGCTTCGTGAACAACGCCTCCGGAAACGCGCTCTCCGCGCTTGACCAGCAGCCCGCAAGGACGCGAGGCGTTTTCTACGCCGCGCTGTTCAACCTGGTGGCCAATCTCGTCGCCATCCCTCGGTTCGGCGCCACGGGCGCGGCGGCCACCACCCTGCTGACCGACATGCTGTTGACGGTCTACCTGGCGCGCCGCCTGGCCCCGAGCGTTCGCGGTGTCTCCGTGGGAACCTCGGTGGTCGTGACCCTCCTTCCGGTACTCCCCATGGCTGCGGTGGTGCTCGCTCTCCCGGGGTGGCACGTGTTGCTGCGGATCGCGGTGGGTGCAGTGGTCTACACGGGATTTGGCTACCTGTCCGGTGCGTGGAGGGTAGGAGACCTGAAGCACCTCCGAGAGATCTAGCGGGGTACTTGAACCCTTTTGGAGCGGACATGTTGGGGCTCGTGGACAAACTCGACCGCATCTTCTACCCGACGCAGGGATCGTGTTGGGACGATGATCTGCTGCGGCAGGTCATCCTGGAGAGGCTCCGTC
>JAFDJI010000770.1 GCA_019307545.1 Deltaproteobacteria bacterium
TGGCACCACCTGGCCTCCCTCGAGGCGGAGGTGTGGTTCTGATGCGACGCGGACTGTTCGCCCTCCTCCTGGCCGCGCTCCTGGCCCCGGCCTGCGTCAAGCCCAAGCCCCCGGTGGTGTCCGCCACCGCCGACCCGGTGGCCTTGGCGCCCCTGCGCACCGATTTCGCCACCAACGAGGTGGTCCCGGCCCCGGAGCGCTTGCGCGAGGCCCTGACCAACACCCTCGAGGAGCGCAACCTGAAGCCGCGCCCGGTCGCCGAAGCGGAGTTGGCGGAGCTGTTCGGTGCCGGGCGCAACTCCCGCCACCGGTTGGAGCGGCTCGCCGTGTCCGACGATGGCGCCACGCTGCTGGTCCTGGTGGAGGCCGAGTGCACCTTCTTCGCCCAGGTGGCCGGTCGCTACCGGTGGATCGTGGCGGTAAAGCTTACCTTCGCCGACCGGGACGACCTCGACGCCGCCCTGGTCCGCGCCTTCGACGTCCCGGTCTTCCTGCAGTTCTCCCACGAAAAGGAGGACGCCGCACTGGCGGAGGCGACCCCCAACATCGAGCGAAAGCTCGGCGAGATGCTGGACGAGATCCTGGCGGCTCGGCAGGGGGGGTAGTCGTCGTCATCGAGGAGGTGCGGCCACTTCTGGTGCACGGTGATTGGATTGCTTGACGCCGGACCGCTAAATGTACATATTAGATGTACAGGAGGCCGGCGTGACGAAGAAATACTCCATCGCAGAGGCTCGAAAGGCGCTCCCCAGGCTCCTCCACGAAGTCGAGGATGGACAGCACGTCGAGATCACGCGGCGGGGACGACCCGTTGCCATGGTCATTCCCCTGGACGAGTACCTCCGTCTCGCATCCGATCCGGATGGGTTCATGAAGGCCTACTCCTCCTGGCGCCAGACCGTAGAGCCTGAGGACCTCGCCCTTCCTCGCGACTTCTTCGATGAGCTCCGAGACCAGACGCCCGGACGGGAGGTCGAGATTTGAACGTCCAGTATGTTCTCGACACCAACACGGTCTCAGCGGCCTTCTGGCCGGAACCGCCCGACGGTCTGATTGAGAGACTGAAGGCCAGCGTCGGGACGGCAGCCCTTCCCGTACCGGTTTGGCATGAACTCCGCTACGGTTGTGCCCTTCTGGAGAGCGGTTCGGGAAAGCGCGTCGCGTTGGAGAGGTTTCTCCACAGCGTCGTCCTTCCTCATTATCCGCTGCTCGACTATGACCGACCCGCAGCGGAGTGGCATGCTCGAGAGAGAGCGCGGCTGCGGAAGGCAGGGAAGACACCTCCGTTCATTGATGGCCAGATCGCGGCCGTGGCTGCAATCCGCGGTGCAACACTGGTGACGAGGAACCTGTCCGACTTCGAGCATTTCCAGGACCTCGAGATCGAGTCCTGGGTCCCTGCGCCATGAGGCGGTGAGGGGGTATCATCTCGCCTCACCTCGGGGGTTGACGTGCCGCAGGGCGTCGATCTGTTGCGCAGGTTCCTGCTCCTCGGCTTGCTGGTGGGATGCAGCGGACCCGACGTGCCGCCCCCGGAGCCCGAGCCGGTGGCTCCGCCCGTCGAGCCCACGGCTCCGGCCACCGCGACTGACGACTACGACGCCATGTACTTCGTGCTGGTGGACCGGTTCGCGAACGGCGACCCCTCCAACGACGGCGCCATCGACCTGACCGACCCGCAAGCCTTCCACGGCGGCGATCTGCAGGGGGTCCTCGACCACCTCGACCACCTCGAGGCGATGGGGGTCCGGACCGTGTGGCTCTCGCCGGTGTTCACCATGCGCACCGAGAAGTTCATGGGGCACGGGGCGTTCCACGGCTACTGGGTGCGGGACATCGGCACCGTGGAGCCCCGCTTCGGCGACGAGGCCCTGCTCCGCAAGCTCTCCGAGGAGTTGCACGCCCGGGGCATGCACCTGGTGCTGGACATGGTGTGGAACCACGTGTCCTTCGATTCCCCCCTGGTGGAGGAGCAGCCGGACTGGTTCCACCCCCAGCGCCCCATCGAGGACTGGGATGACCCCGAGCAGTTGGTCACCCGGGAGGTCCACGGGCTGCGCGACCTGGCCCAGGAGAACCCCGAGGTCCACGCCCTGCTGCGTGAGCAATCCCTGTCCTGGATCGACCGGGTCCAGCCCGACGGCTACCGGATCGACGCGGTGCGCCACATGCCGCTCGCGTTCCAGGCGGCCATGGGGCGCGACCTGCGGGCGCACTCCTCTCGGCCCTTCTACACCCTGGGCGAGGTCTTCGACGGCGACCCGGTGCGCCTGTCCGAGGCCTGGGAGGGCGGAGCGTTCGACTCGGTGTTCGACTTCCCGCTCCGCTACGCCATGATCGACGCCTTCTGCCGGGATCGGCCCGTGGGCCGGCTTGGCGCGGTGCTCTCCGCGGACCGCGTCTACCCCGATCCCAACCGGGTGGTCACCTTCCTGGACAACCACGACGTGTCTCGGGTGGCCACCGAGTGTGGCGGGGACCTGGACAAGGTGGGCATGGCGCTCGACTTCCTCCTCGCGGTGCGTGGCATCCCCTGCCTCACCTACGGCACCGAGATCGGGATCACAGGGGCCGGCGAGCCGGAGAACCGGGCCGA
>JAFDJI010000771.1 GCA_019307545.1 Deltaproteobacteria bacterium
TCCACTGCGAGCAGCACCGTGAGCTCCCGCTCCTCTCGGTACACCTTCACGAAGGGGTGGCCGGTGCGGGCGGTGACGTTCCAGTAGATGTGGCGCACGTCGTCGCCAGCGTAGTACTCCCGGACCTCCTCGAACTCCATGCCACGGCCCCGCACCGCGGTGCGCCAGTCCCCAGAGAACGGCGAATCCACCCGTCGCCCCGCCTGGATGTGCAGGCGCCGAAGCTCCCTCAACTCCTCTGCGGACAGGTGGGACATGACGCTCTAAGGCATATCGACGTTGTCCAGGATTCGCTCGATGATGTCGGTGGTGGTGAGCCCGTCCGCCTCGGCCTCGTAGGAGAGCAGGATCCGGTGCCTCAGCACATCGGGCGCGATCGCTTTCACGTCCTCCGGCAGGGCGTAGCCCCGGCCGTCCAGGAACGCGTGGGCCCGGGCCGCAGCGGCGAGCGAGATCGAGGCGCGGGGAGAGGCACCGACGTCGATGGCCCGGGCCAGCCCACCGTCGACCTCTCCGGCATGACGGGTCGCGCGGACCAGGTCGACGATGTACCGCATGAGCACGTCCGTCACCCGGATCTCCTGCACCAGGACCTGTGCCTCCAGGATCTCCTCCGCTCTGGCTACCGGGTTGAGCACGGGAGGCGCGTGGGTCGACCGCGCGATGATCTCCAGTTCCTCCTCCAACTCCGGGTACGTCACCGACAGCTTGAGCATGAACCGGTCGGTCTGCGCCTCGGGAAGGGGGTAGGTGCCCTCCTGCTCGATGGGGTTCTGCGTCGCGAGCACGAGGAACGGGTTGGGCAGGGGGTAGGTGTTGTCCCCGATGGTCACCTGGCGCTCCTCCATGCACTCCAGCAACGCGGACTGGACCTTCGCAGGCGCGCGGTTGATCTCGTCCGCGAGCAGCACGTTGGTGAACACCGGGCCCAGCCGGGTGGTGAACTCACCGTTGGAGGGCTGGTAGATCTGGGTCCCGATCACGTCTGCGGGGAGCAGGTCCGGGGTGAACTGGATGCGGGAGAACTCCATGTGGAGGCTCTGGGCCAGGCATTTCACCGCCGTGGTCTTCGCCAGGCCGGGCACGCCCTCTACCAACACGTGCCCATTGGCCAGCAGCCCGATCAGGAGCCGGTCGACCATGTAGCGCTGACCGACCAGCACCCGACCCATCTCCCCCCGCGCCCTCTCGAAGGTCGGGGCCACCTGGGCCACGCGCGCCTCAACCTCTTCGACTGCCGTCATCTGCCAGTGCTCCGTGTGCCAGAGGACTCCGCTCACCCGAAGAGCTTCTTCCAGAAGCCCTTTTCCCGAACATCGCTCCCCTCCAACTCGGCGAGCTGGCGGAGGAGTTCCTCCCTCTCCTCGGTGAGGCTCTTGGGTACATCTACCACGAGCTGCACGTAGTGGTCCCCGGGCGCCCCCCGTCGGTGCGGCGCCTGGATGCCCTTGCCGCGAAGGGTGACCACCTTGCCGGACTCGGTCCCCCGAGAGACGTCCAGCGCCTCCTCCCCATGGATGGTCGGCACGCTGATCTGGCCGCCGAGACACATGGTGGGGTAGGGCACCGGGATCTGGCAGTAGGTGCCCAACCCGTCCCGCTTGAACAGCGAGTGGGGCTGCACGCCGATGGTCACGTACAGGTTTCCCGGCGGCGCTCCGGGATCCCCGACCTCGCCCTTGCCCAACAGCCTGAGCTGCATGCCCGAGTCGACGCCACTCGGCACCGTGACCTTGATCGTGTCCCGCTGCCTCTGCCGCCCGCTCCCGCCACACTCCGGGCAGCGGTCCGTCGCCTCCACCCTGCTCCCGGCCCCACGACAGGCCGGACAGGTGGTGCGGATGCGCAGGAACCCCTGTTGCTGGATGACCTGACCACGGCCGCCGCAAGTGGAGCAGGTCTGTGTCGAGGCGCCCTCCCGAAGACCCGTGCCCGTGCAGGTGTCGCAGTGCACGTTGCGGGTGACCGTCACCTCCTTCTGGGCGCCGTGGGCCGCCTCCATGAAGTCCAGCGCCAGCCGCACCTCGAGGTCGGCCCCCCGCTGGATGCGCTGCTGGCGCCCCCGTGCCCCTCCTCCGAATCCGAAGAAGTCCCTGAACCCGAAGATCTCGGAGAACGCCGAGAAGATGTCGGAGACGTCCGTGAAGTTGGGGTCGAACCCGCGTCCCCGCAGACCCTCGTGACCCAGGCGATCGTAGATGCCCCGCTTGTTCTCGTCGCTCAAGACCTCATAGGCCTCGGCCGCCTCCTTGAACTTGGTCTCGGCCTGGGGGTCATCCGGGTTCCGATCGGGATGATGCTCCAAGGCGAGCTTGCGGTAGGCCTTCTTGACCTCCTGCGCCGTGGCATCCCGTGAAACGCCCAGAACCTCGTAGTAGTCGCGCGGCACGTGTCAGCTCCGCGCCTAGGCGTCCTCGTACTCGGCATCGATGACGTCGTCGGCATCGGTCCCACCGCCATCGCCGTCTCCACCAGGTGGCGTCTCGCCACCGGGGGCGCTGGTGGTCTGGTACATCACCTCAGCCAGCTTGTGGGATGCCGCCGTCAGGTCATCGAACGCGGACTTGATCTTGTCCTTGTCGTCGGAGTCCATGG
>JAFDJI010000772.1 GCA_019307545.1 Deltaproteobacteria bacterium
CCGACGGTGCGCACCGCCGTCGAGGTGCTCCGGCTCGAACCCCTGGCCGAGGCCGAAACGCTCGACGTCGCCCGCCGGTGGAGCGAGACAAGAGGCACGGACGGCCCGATCGCCGATGAGCGCATGTTGACCGAGGCCTGGCAGCTCTCCCAGCAGTTCCAGTCGTCGATGGCTGCGCCGGGGAACCTGCTGGACCTGCTGGAACGCACGCGGGTCCGGCTGGCAGCAGAGGGTCGCGACGCGTCACTGGGTACCGAGGACATGGTCGAGACCCTTACCGCGACCACGGGCCTGCCTGCCGCCATCGTCGATGAGCGCGCGACCCTGGACCTCGACCAGCTCCAGGCGTTCTTCGAGGGGCGGGTGATGGGTCAGCCCGAGGCGGTGGACGTCCTGGTGCGACGCATCGCAATGATCAAGGCGGGGGTGACCGACCCGACGCGCCCGTTGGGCGTGTTCCTGTTCGCCGGGCCGACCGGAACCGGCAAGACAGAGATCGCGAAGGCGCTCGCGGCGTACCTGTTCGGATCGACGGATCGCCTCATTCGCCTGGACATGTCGGAGTTCCAGGTGCCCGAATCGCTGGGTCCCATCCTCGGCGAACCCGGGCAGCCAGGCGAAGGCGCACTCGTCGACCGCATCCGGCAGCAGCCGTTCTCCGTCGTGCTGCTCGACGAGTTCGAGAAGGCGCACCCGCAGGTGTGGGACCTGTTCCTCCAGACCTTCGACGATGGGCGGTTGACGGACCGGCAGGGCCGCACCGCAGACTTCCGGCACGCCATCGTCGCCCTGACGACCAACCTGGGTGCGAATACACCCACGGGCGCGGGTTTCGGGTTCTCGAAGAGCGCGGCATCCTTCGACCCGAAGGCCGTGTTGACCGCCATCCACAAGGCGTTCCGTCGCGAGCTGATCAACCGCCTCGACCGCGTGGTGGTGTTCCGCCCCCTGGACCGGGCGACGATGCGGGCGATCCTCCAGAAGGAGCTCGAGGATGCCTTCGAGCGGCGCGGGCTACGGCAGCGCGCCTGGGCGGTCGAATGGGAGGACAGCGCCATCGAGTTCCTGCTGGAGCAGGGTTTCACGGTCGACCTCGGGGCGCGACCCCTGAAGCGCGCCATCGAGCACCACCTGCTCGCCCCCCTGGCGATGACCATCGTCGAGCACCGCTTCCCGGAGGGCGATCAGTTCCTCTTCGTGCGTGCCGACGACGACGGGCTCTCCGTGGAATTCGTGGACCCGGACGCGGACGACGGTGACGTCGAGGTCTGGGATTCCCAGGCCCCTCCAGCCGAGCTGGAACCCGGGGGGATCGCCCTGCAGCCGAGGGGGACCGCTGGCGAAGTGGCCTGCCTGCGGTCCCGCTACGAGCGACTCCAGTCCGAAGCACAATCCGAGGAGTGGCAGGCGGCGAAACAGGCCGCGCTGGCGAGCATGGCGGAGGACGGCTTCTGGAGCACGACCGAGCGCTACGAGGTGCTGCGGGGGTACGAGTACCGCGATCGCATCGAGGTCGCCCTGTCGACGGCGGGCCGCATGTTGAGGCGCCTGGGCCGCGGATCCCGCCACCCCCGTGCGCTGGTGGCGCGCCTCGCCCAGCAGATCTACCTGGTCGACCACGCGTGCACCGATGTCCGCGAGGGGCGCAAGTCCGACTGCTTCCTGCTTGTGGAGCAGGCCGAGCAGACGGGGACCGAACCCGGGGACCGGCAGCGGTTCTTCCAACGCCTACGGGACATGTACACCTCCTGGGGCCGCCAGAGGAGGATGCAGACGGAGGTGCTCGCAGACGATCCAGAACGGTTCGTGATGGCGGTCACCGGCTTCGGGGCGTGGACCATCCTCGCCCCGGAGCACGGGCTACATGTCGAGGAGTCGCCGCGAGAAAAGGGGCGCAGGTTCAACCGGGCGACGGTGCGGGTCCGAGTCGCCGCCCGCCCCGACGAACCCGCCGCCCCCGGTTCCCTACAGGCACAGGCCCTGAAGACGTTGGATCGCCCAGGCAAGCTCGAGGTGGTTCGGAGGTACCGCCATGCACCTTCACCCCTGGTTCGAGACAGTGTTCGCGGTTGGCGTACGGGAAGGGTGGACCAGGTCCTCGGGGGGAACTTCGACCTCGTCGGCTAGCGCAGGCGCGCTCTCGCCTCGTCGAGGGTGAGCCCGGCGACGGCGATGAGCTTGTTGCGTCCGGCCCGGCCGTGCACGATCTCGAGGTCGGAGGGCGGTACGCGAAGGACCTTCCGGCCCAGGAAACGGAGCAACTCCTTGTTCGCTGCCCCCCCCACCGGAGGCGCCTTCACCCGCACCTTCAGCGCGCCCGTCTCCGGGACGACCCCCACGACCTCGGCGCAACGGCTACGCGGTTGCACCCACACCGGCAGCAACACCCGGTCGCCGCGAACGGAAAGTGCAGGTTGGTCGTAGGTGGTCACAGGGAGAGGGTAGCACCCGCACGGCCACGCCGCTCCTACGGAGCCTGAACGGTCCAGGTGCTGCCCGGATCCCAAGCGAACACCCGCAGGTAGTAGGTCGCCCCTGCGGTCAGGCCGAAGGAGACGGTCTCGGGGTAGTCGAAGGTGAAGGCGTAGGCGATC
>JAFDJI010000155.1 GCA_019307545.1 Deltaproteobacteria bacterium
TCCCCATGCGGAGGACTTCGCGCGCGTAGCGCTTGCTCCGCGCGTACACCACCCCACGGCGCCGATGGCGGAGGAGCCACCCGGCGACCAGGCCGCGCCAGGCGAGCGATGCCGGGGTGCGTCGGCGGGGCAGGACATGCACGTGCAGGGTCCGGACAGGCTTGAGCCCGTAGAAGTCCAGCACCTCCTCCACAGCGGGACGAGCGTGGCCCACGGGCTCCACCGCGAGGGTGATCGGGTGCCCACGGCATGCGATGGCGTGGGCCATTTGGACCACCTGCACGGACTGGGCGCGGGCACAGGGCGCCGCGGGACGATAGAGCCACAGCCAGGGCGTGGAGTGCATGGCACCGGCATTCTAGACAGGACGCGACCGGTTGCGTACTTCTCCCGCACCCCTACGGAGGTCCCATGTCGCCGAGACCCATCTCGCTGCTGGCCCTCGGCCTTCTGGTCAGCGGATGTCCCCATGCAACCGACGCCCCGACTGCGGCTCCCGAACCCCAAGCATCCATCCTGGAGCAGTTGGAGATGACCTACCCCGAGACCCGGCGCGGCGATGTGGTTGTCGACCACCACGGCACCAAGGTCCCAGACCCCTACCGGTGGCTCGAGGACCCGGACTCCGAGGAGAGTCGTCAGTGGATCGAGGCCCAAAACGCCCTCACCTTCGGGTTCCTGGAGACGATCCCCGAGCGAGAGCCCATCCGGGAGCGGCTCACCGCGCTGTGGGACTACGAGCGCTACGGCCTCCCCCACAAACGGGGTGGACGGTACTTCTGGTTCAAGAACGACGGCCTGCAGGACCAGGCCGTGCTCTATGTGGCCGATACCCTGGAGGCCGAGCCGCGGGTTCTGCTCGACCCGAACCTCCTCTCGGAAGACGGGACCGTCGCGGTCGGCGAATACGACTACAGCGAAGACGGTCGGTATCTGGCCTACGGGCTCTCGGACGGGGGATCCGACTGGCGCACCTGGCACGTCCGCGACGTGGAAACCGGTGAAGACCTCGCGGACGCCTTGAAGTGGTCCAAGTTCTCCGCGGCGGCCTGGACCAAGGACGGCACGGGCTTCTTCTACAGCCGCTACGACGAGCCGGAGGACCCGCTGGAGCAGGTGAACCTGGACCAGAAACTGTTCTTCCATCGCCTGGGCACCCCCCAATCCGAAGACGTGCTGGTGTACGCCCGACCCGACGAGCCCGAGTGGGGATTCGCCCCCTCGGTGACCGAGGACGGGGAGTTGCTGGTCATCTGGGTGTGGCAGAGCACCGAGGAGAAGAACCGCATCTACCTCCAGGACCTCACCGTGGCGGACGCGGAGGTCACCCCACTCCTCGACGACTTCGACGCCTACTACGACCCCGTGGGCAAGAAGGGTCGGCAGATGTGGTTCCGCACCGACCTCGACGCGCCGAGGGGCCGGGTGATCCGCATCGATCTGGACGACCCGGAGCAAGCACGCTGGGTCGAGGTGGTACCCGAGTCAGCCGAGACCCTGAGCGCCGCCTCCATCGTCGGCGACCACCTGCTCCTGCAGTACATGAAGGACGCCCACACCGTGGTCCGCCGCTTCGACCTGGAGGGCAACGCCCTCGGCGACGTCACCCTGCCCGGACTGGGGACGGCCTGGGGGTTCGGCGGGCGAATGGACGACCCGGAGACCTTCTACGGCTACACCGGCTTCACCACCCCGGACACCATCTACCGCTACGACGTGTCCACCGGGGAGAGCGCGGTGTTCCGGAGCCCCACCGTGGCGTTCGACCCCGACGACTACGAGACCCGGCAGGTGTTCTACGAGAGCCGCGACGGCACGCGGGTGCCGATGTTCATCACCCACAAGAACGGCCTTTCCCTGGACGGGAACAACCCCACCCTGCTCTACGGCTACGGGGGATTCAACATCTCCATCACCCCCGAGTTCTCGGTCTCCAAGCTGGTGTGGATGGAGATGGGTGGGGTGTATGCCGTCCCCAACCTACGCGGCGGGGGCGAGTACGGCCGCGAGTGGCACGAAGCCGGCATCCTGGACCGCAAGCAGAACGTGTACGACGACTTCATCGCCGCCGCGGAGTGGCTCATCGCCCAGGGCTACACCCGGCCCGACAAGCTGGCCATCCAGGGACGCAGCAACGGAGGCCTCCTGGTGGGCGCCACCATGCAGCAGCGGCCGGACCTGTTCGGCGCCACCCTTCCCGGGGTGGGGGTGATGGACATGCTGCGCTACCACCTGTTCACCATCGGATGGGCCTGGGCTTCCGACTACGGCACTGCGGACGACCCGGAGATGTTCCCGGTGCTCCAGGGGTACTCCCCGGTGCACAACGCCACGCCGCAGCCCTACCCCGCCACCCTCATCGTCACCGCGGACCACGACGACCGGGTCGTCCCCGCCCACAGCTTCAAGTTCGCCGCCGCGATGCAGGCCGCCCAGCGCGGTCCGGACCCGATCCTCATCCGCATCGAGACCCGCGCCGGCCACGGTGCAGGTAAGCCGGTGACGATGAAGATCGACGAGATCACGGACGAGTGGGTGTTCCTGGTGCGCACCCTGGGAGTGGCGTCGCCCGACCAGTGACGATCGCCCGGACGGTGTGCGTTACCCCACACCGCTCCGCGACCCAGTCCCGGCACGCGCGCCCACGCTCGGTCGTCCACCAGCCCTCGATGGCCAAGAGCGAAGCGGAGACGTCGTCTGGATCCTCGAGCAGGAGCCCCGACCCCACCGCTTCCGGCACCCCACCGGTGCGACAGCCCACCGTCGCCACTCCTGCCGCCGCAGCCTCGATCAGCGCCAACCCGAGGCCCTCGGCGCCTCCCCCATCCACATCGGTGCGGGGCAGCAGCAGCGCGAGGTCCAGGTCGGGAAGGCAACGCAGCACCTCGGCGCGGGGGAGGCGTCCGGTGAACCTCATCCGATCGGCGGCCCCGAGCCGTTGCGCCAGCGCTCGCCACGCCTCCAGCGCCGGCCCGTCGCCGATCACCGTCCCGCGAACCCTGGCCGCCGCGACCAGGCGCACGAATCGGTCCCCCCCCTTCAGTGCAGTGGCGCGCCCCACGAAGCCCCAATGCGAGGGTCGTTTGGGAAGCCGCCGTTCGGAGGGGGGTGCCGCGTCGATGGGGACCGCGAGGCGGTCCGCCTGGAAACCCCGTCCCTGCAGGACGCCCGCGAGGTAGGCGCTCATGGTCCACCGACGCTCGGCATAACGGCACACCCGGCGAAAGCCACGTGCATCGGCTGGAGAGCGGGTGAGGTCGGAGCCGTGGAAGGCCACCTGCAAGGGCACCCCCAGCCACCGCATCCGGCCTACCAGGTGGGTAGCGAGGTTCCAGGTGGTGGCCAGCACCATGTCACCCTTGCGGAGCCGGCTCCAGGCGGCAGCGGCAACCCACCACCCCCCCAGCCGACCGAAGGACGGTCCCCGCACCGGGACCACCTCGTAGGGGAGTGGCCGGCCCGCCTCGTCCAACCCCAGCCTGTCCCGGGACCGTGCGAACACCAGGACCTCGTGTCCCGCTGCGTGCAGCCCGCCGGCCACGGCCGCCGCCCAGGTGGCGATCCCCCCATCGAGCGGGGAGAAGTCATCGGAGAGGATCACCCAACGCACCAGCGCTCCTGCACCCGCTCCACCGCTTCGATCACCTCGTTCGAAGGCACGTCCTGGCACGCCAGGTCCTCCAGGGGACAGTGGTCCCGGCCGTGCAGGGTGCATGGGCGACACCCGAGGTTCACGACCTGCACCACCTCACCCCTGTGAACCCAAAAGCCGTCGAGGGGATGGGTGGGCCCGAACACCGCCACCACTGGGATCCCGCAGGCCCCGGCGAGGTGGACCAGGCCGCAGTCGTTGCCAACCGCCAACCTGGTGCGCGCCAGGACCTCCCAGGTCCCCGCGAAGCCGCGTTCCGCCACCACCGTGGCCCCCGGGACCTGCCGAGCCACCGCCGCGCACAGCGCCTCCTCCCCCGGGCCGCCCAGCACGGCCACCCGTCCCTGCCAGGCCCGACCGACCGCAGCCATTCGGTCGGCTGGCCACCGCTTGGTGACCCGGGAGGCTCCAGGGATCAGCGCCAGGGTGTCGACTGTCGAGCGGGGGAGGTCGATCCACGGCGTGGGCGTCTGCACCACCCCGCAGGTACGCGCGTAGATCGCGGTGACCGGCGGGCGGGGTCGCACCGGGACGCCGAGCAACACCAGGCGCCGCCGTACACCGTGCTTGTGGATGCGCCGCGTCCAGCGGCCGGCCGCCAGCCAAAGGCGTGCGCTGCGAAGGCTGCCCTGGAGGTCCACCCACCGCCCGGGCGGGATGGCGGCGGCCACATCGCGCGGCTCGGCTTCTTTCGGCCAGGACACCACCCGGTGCACGCCCCGGAGCCGGGACGCGACGTCGACCCACTCCGGCGCAGTGACCACGGTCACGGGACCGGGGAGTACCGCGGTCACCGAGCCCAGCAGGACCACGTCCCCCAGGGAGGAGCGGCGTAGCAGCACCGTCCCCTCACCCACCGAGCACCTCCCGCACCGCCGCTTCCACCCGCTCCACCTCGATCTGCAGGCATTCCAACCCGAATGGGCATTCCTTTCGATAGCAGGGGCGGCACGAGGCCTCTCCCTCCACCGCGGTCGCGCCATGGGGGCCGGTGCGCGACGGGGTGGTGGACCCGTACACCGCCACGGTGGGTACCCCGCAGGCCCGCGCAAAGTGCGCCGCTCCGGAGTCGTTGGACACGAACACCGCGCAACGCACCAGGGCACTGGCAAAGGCGGGCAAGCCGAGCCCCACCCGGCGCGGGTGGTGACCCGCCACGGTATCCACCGTCATTGCCTCTCGCGGTCCCCCGTAAAACACCACCGGCCGGTCCATGCGGCGCGCGAGGTCGGCGAAGCCCTGCCAGGCCACCGTCTTCCCGGAGGGACTGACGGGGTTGAGTCCGATGTGTCCCCGGGGAACGTGCACCGCGGGGTCGCCGGACCGGCGCAGCCACTCCGGGGGCCCGTCCACAATGGCCCCCACGGCCGCCGCCAGCGCCGCGTAGGTGTCCCGTCGATGCGGACCACGCTCCACCACGTCGGTGAGCAGCCACCGCCGCCCGTCGGCCGCGACGCCCACCCGCCGGGGAACCCGCCGTGAAGCCCACGCGACCCGGAAAGAGGGCGGGAACAGCACAGCCACCTCTCCCTCGTGCCGCGCGTCCCGCGACACGACCCGGGCCTGAATGCCTCGGTAGAGGTCAAGACCCCACTTCGGCGCGTGGATGGTGAGGCGCCCCACCCGGGACAGCGCATACAGCGCGGGGAGCGCCATCACCCCGTCCCCGAGGTGGTTGGGCGCGCGTGCGACGATGTCCGTCACCGGCATCTCCCCAGTAGATCCTCGGGCATCGCCCCTACTTCCGCTTCCGGCCCCGTTTGCGCGCCTTCTGCTGCTCCTTGCGCTTCTTGCGCCGGGCCATCTTCTCTCCCACCGAAATCTGCTTGCGCGGACGTCCGGCGGACCCACCGACGTCGTCCATACCGAGGTCCATTCCCGGGGGCATCATCCCACCCGGGAAGGAGCCGTCCGCCTGCATCTGGGCCATCTGCTTCTGCATGCCCATGAGCTGGCTGGGGTTTCCGAGCATCGACCCCAGGCCTCGCATCATCTCCCGGGCCTGCAGGAAGCGTTCGTGCAGCTCCCGCACATCGGTGAACGCTCGCCCGCACCCCTTGGCGATGCGCTGGAAGCGCGAATCGTTCAGCACATCGGGGTAGCGTCGTTCCTGCTGGGTCATGGACTGGATGATGGCCAGGGTGCGGTCCATCTCCCGGTCGTCGAAGGCCTCCTCCGGGATCTGGTCCATCATCCCGCCGATCAACGGCATGCGGGCCACGATCTCCCGCAACGGGCCCATCTTGCGGATGGTGTTCAACTGCTTGATGAAGTCGTTGTAGGAAAACGCGCCCTTGAGGAGCTTCCTGGCATCGGCCTCTGCCTCCTCCTGGTCGACGTGCTTCTCGAAGTCCTGCATGAGGCCGACCACGTCGCCCATGCCCAGAATGCGCTGGGCGAGGCCGTCGGGCCGGAACTCCTCCAGGCTGTCCAACTCCTCGCCCTGGCCGAGGAACTTGATCGACTTGCCGGTCGCGTACTTGATGGACAGCGCGGCACCACCACGGGCATCGCCGTCCAGCTTGGTGAGGATGAACCCGCCAAAATCCAGCCGTCGGTCGAACTCCGCGGCGGTACGGACCGAGTCCTGGCCGATCATCGCGTCGACGACGAACAGGATGTTCTGCGGCTTCACCGCGGCCTTGATCTGCTCCAGCTCCTCCATGAGCGTTTCGTCGACAGCCAGCCGACCGGCGGTGTCGATTATCAGCACGTCGCGACCCACGTTGCGGGCCTGGGCCACGGCCATCTTGCACAGGTCCACCGGGGGGATTCCCCGGATGGAGAACACCGGCACGTTGAGCTTCCGCCCGAGGACCATGAGTTGGTCGACCGCGGCCGGTCGGTAGATGTCCGCCGCGACCATCAGGGGCTTGTGCCCCTCGGCCAGGAGTCGCTTGGCGATCTTCCCCGCGGTGGTGGTCTTGCCCGAGCCCTGCAGACCCACCAACATGATGATCGCCGGCGTGCCGTCCAGATCGAGGTCGGTGTCCACCGGCCCCATGAGGTCGACCAGCTCGTCGTAGCAGGCCTTGATGAAGTGGTCCTGGGGGCCGACCTTGACCTTCCTGCCGGTCGGGTCCTTGACGTACACCACCTCGCCCAGGGACCGCTCCTTCACCTTGTCGATGAACTCGCGTACCACCTGGATCTGCACGTCTGCTTGAATCAGGGAGGTGCGGACCTCGCGCAGCGCGTCCGCGATGTTGTCCTCGGTGAGCTCCGTCTTGCCCTGAAGCTTGAGGCGAGCGTTCTTGAAGCCGCGGGTAAGGACTTCCAGCATGAGGTTGGCTCCGAAAGCGACCCGGTGACTTAACCCGGTCCCGGCTCCGGGCGTGGCCATACTCTGCGTTCCGACCCCGTGCCTCGACCCGGTCGCATACGCGCGCGCCGCACCTTGCATTCCGACCCCGGACCCCTGTGGCGTCGGCCGGCTGCTCGCCCGAAGTGTGATCAGCCGATGGCGCCGGAACCAGCGGGCTATTGCAGAGCAAAGGGGAGATGGAGCATTCCAGCTTGAACGCCGATCTCGAATGTGGGCAGCAGCGGCAGGGCCTTCCCCACCAGTACGCCCACCTCGAACCGAGCCGCGAATGCGGAGATCTGTCCGAACGGACTCAAGGCTGCCCCAGCCTGTACGAGTACGCCAAACCGCGGTCCCCGCCCGCCTTCCGCGTCCTGGCCAGGCATACCCACGACGAGCGCGGGCCCCAGCTTGAGGTCTGCCTGGCTCCTGGGCAGATGCCGGCAGCGGTTGGCCCACACGGAAGCCGCACAAATGACGGGCCCCAACGCGAACTCCAGGCCCCTCGAACCGGTCCAAGCCGCGTGGAAGAACGCTCCGTATTCCGCTCGCAGGGCCCCGCCTTCACGCCGCGCTCGCCGATAGCTGCCCCCC
>JAFDJI010000773.1 GCA_019307545.1 Deltaproteobacteria bacterium
GCTCCACGTGCGGCACATGCCCCGCTTCCGGAACCACCAGCAACTCCGCGCCCAGCAGGTCCCGGAGCGCGAGACTGCTCTCGTCGAAGGGGACCTTTTCGTCCTGCTCACCCCAGACCAGCAGGATGGGCAGCCCCTTCGCGGCGACCTCCTCGTAGTGGGCACGCGGGTCGACCGCCAGGACGGTTCGGGCCGAGGAGACCAGGGCGCGGCCGAAGCCGCGGAACTGCATCTGCTCCCGGTATCGGTCGGGATAGTCCGCGAACCGCTCGGGCCGGTGGAAGTCCCCGCTCTGGCTGTCCGGAAGGCCTGGCAGCCAGTAGACCCGGGCTACGTACTCGCCGAGGCCCGGGACCGTGAGCACCGAGACGTCCATCACCTCGTGGACCGGGTCGAAGAGCGCCACCCTGCGCACGCGCTCGGGCCAGCGCTCCACGAAGGTCGCCACGACCACCCCGCCCATGGACATGCCGAGGAGGTCGAAGGGCTCCGTGAACCCCACCGCGTCGACGAGATCGCGCACCTGGGTCGCGAGGAACTCCGCGTCGTAGGTCGCCTTCGGGCGGTCGGACCACCCACGCCCGTACTGGTCGAGGCGGAGCACCCGGTACCCTTCGGCGACCAACGCCGACGCGGTGGTGTCCCAGACGTAGCTCGGCACCGAGAACCCGTGGACGAGTACGACCGGGGGCCCGTCCTCCGGGCCCTCGAGGAGGTAATGGGTGGTCCCCGCCGAGAGCTGCACGAACTGCCCGGGAGCGGAGCTACGGGCCGCCTCGTCGAGGTCGCGGTGCTCGGTGTTGCGGAGGAACGGGAGCGCGACCAGCGCGACGAGGAGCAGCACTCCGACTGCGATGACTACTCGGACCCAGGGCTTCACCCAGTCCTCCAGTACCGCGCCAGCCTACCTCGCGAGGGGTCCAAGACCGAGCGCACGGGGACGCCCAGGCGGCTTCCACGATGCGGGTGACGAGGGTCTTGCCGGCGATCGGCGCCCGCAGCCGCGGGGCGCGTCCGCATCTGGGGTAGTCTTGGCCAGGCCGCACTCACCCGAGGGGAAGCCATGACCCGTCTGTCCCTGTGCTGCGCCTTGTTCCTGATCGCCTGTACTCCCGAGTCCGATACCGGAGAGACGGGAGATGTCGACACCGACACCGACAGCGACAGCGACAGCGACAGCGACACCGACACCGACACCGATAGCGACACCGACTCGGACACCGACACCGACTCGGATTCCGACACCGACTCGGATTCCGACACCGCGAACGTGGCGCCGCTCCTCGAGAACCTCGAGTCCACTCCCCAGACCTGGGTGATGGGTGCCGACCCGGTCTCGATCACCTCGACCGCCACCGTGCGGGACGATGACGACACGGCGCTCACCGGCGCGACGGTCGAGATCACGGCGGCCTACCAGGAGGGATACGACTCGCTCGACCTGGCTTCTCCCCCTTCGGGCATCACCGCGACCTGGAGCTCACCCACTGCCCTGCTGACCCTCTCCGGCATGGCACCGCTCGCCGACTACCAGGCGGCACTCCGGGGCATCCTGTACGACAACACCGGATCGGTTGGAATGAACGGCTCGACGCGGACGCTGTCGTTCATCCTCAGCGACGGGGTGGACGCGAGCGCCCCGGTGACGCGGAGCATGCAGATCGAGGTGCGGTAGCTACTCGAACAGGCCGAGCGAGATGTCGTACAGGCCCTCCGGGTGGTTCCCAGTCTCGTCGAGCAAGGGCTGGGAGTCCAGGATCCGAATGTCCATCTCCCCGAAGACGCCGAGCGTCGGGTCGCTGGAGAGATCGCCCAGGCCGCCGAGGAGGTCGCCGAGGTCGAAGCTGAACTGGCTTCCCAAGAGGTCCATCGCGGTGCCCATGAAGCCGGCGAGGCCGTCGACCACCTCGGTCTCCTCCCAACCCGGATCGGCGCCGTACTCCAGCACCGCGCCCTCGGGGATGTCGAGGTCCATCTGGAGCAGCTGACCGCTGCGCACATCGAGCCCCAGCTCGAGCGCCATCGACGCCACCAGCCACGACTCACAGCTCCCGGAGTCCATGATGCCGATGTCCAGGATGACGTCGGGCAGGTAGAGGACGACCCAGGGGTCGAGCCCGCTCTGGAGGCGCACCACTCGGGCGTCCATCGGGAGGATCGACATGCACCAGCCCTCGCCGTCGGGGGCATCGTCACCGCCCGGGAGCCCGCGCACCGCGGCGCCGATCACCTCGCCGAAGAAGCCGGGCAGGGCGATCTCCTGGGTGAGCATGTCGAGCAGCTCGCTGGCGAGGGCCATCTGCATCAGGCCTTCATGGAGACCCAGAGCAGCGTGGACCTCTGGCAGATCGCTCCAGGGAGTGGGCATGGACAACGGCCCCAGAGCGGCCGGCTCGCCGATACCCACGCCGAGCCCGGCGCCCAGACCCTCCAGATCGCCGAACACGTCCGAGAGCCGCACCTCCATCGCGGTACCGAGCAGATCGGTCTCGAACACGTAGGGGCCACCCAGCTCGAGGGTGCCGATCTGGTCCAGAACCGTATCGAGGAGCAGCTCGCCCAGGGGCTCCACCAGGGATCCGAGACCG
>JAFDJI010000156.1 GCA_019307545.1 Deltaproteobacteria bacterium
CGTAATCCCCGTACCCGGCCGTGAGACCGTCGCCGGAGAGACCGTACTTGGTGAAGGCCATCGCCTCGCCGACGGTGAGGCCATCGGCGAGCAGCATCGCCCAGTAGTACCCGGTGGTCGCCGCCAGGGCCTGGTTGGGCTGCGGTTCCCAGGTCTCTCCCCACGGCGCCGACTCGCCGAAGGCCACCCGGCTCGACGAGGCCGTCGCCACCGCGCCACCCTGGAGCAGCGCCGCTCCGATGTTGTGCTCCTCCTCGGGGACGCCGTTGCTACAGCTGATGTGGAATGTGAACGCCGAGGGCGCGTCTTCGAGGGCGCTCCAGTCGTTGTGGGTGACGAAGGGCGGGTAGGAGAACTCCTCCCAGTCGCCCTCGCCGTCCCCATCCCAGTCCTCGGCCCAGATCATCCGGTAGGCACCGTCTGGAGCCCCGTGGCCGTACCACAGCACCAGCCCCTGGCCGCCGCTCCACACATCGAGCACGTTGCCCTGTGAGAGCGCCCGCTCGTGCGGGTAGGGGCTGTGGACGAGGCCGCCCTCCTCGTACATCCGGGTGGCGCCCGCCTGGAACGCTGGTGGGAGGTCCCGGTACACGGTATCGGTCACGCATGCGCCGTCGTCGTTCTCGCCGTAGTCGTCCCCCATCGGTGCCGGTGCCCCGGCGAGGGCGATCATCGCCGCCGGCAGCAGCACCTCGCTTCGATAGGTCTTGTCCTGCTCCCGGTCGTGGGCGAGGAGGCGCTCGAGCAGGCGGTCCAGTTGTGCAACATCGCCGCCGTAGACGGGCAGGCGGCCGACGAAGAGCTCGGTGCCGAAGTCCACACACCACTGGTCCACCGGATACTCGGCGAAGACCCCGTTGTGGTTGCAGTCCCAGCTCTTGGACAGGTCGGCGTAGTACAGATCGGTCGGGATGGGGTCCAGGTCCTCGGCGAGCCACTCCGGGTACCACTGCGCCTCCCGTTGCAGCGGGTGGACCATCTTCATCGGCACGTCGCCCCACTCGGGGTCCGGGTCGCCGATGAGGAGGAGGAAGGCTCCGGGGACGTCCTTCCAACCTTCCATGAGCCAGGCGCGGATGCGGTCGGCGCGGTCGTCGGTCGGGGTGTCGGAGGGGTGGTCCCACTGGGCCTCGGTGGCCAGGGTGACCTGGAAGCCCTCGGCACGCCGGAAGTCGAGGTATGGCTGGAGCATCTCGCTCTCGCCTGCAAGCTCGAGGGTGGTGACGACGATCAGCTCCTTGCGCGAGGGGAGCTGCGGGGTGGGTAGGACCCGGTCGGTCACCAGCATCGGGCGCTCACCGGTGACCCAGTGGGCCCGGTACGTGGCGTCACCGAACACGAACTCGGGGCCCAAATGATGGCCGGGGGGCGAGGTCGGCACCTCGGCGACGAGGGTTCCCCCGGCCCAGATGCGCAGGGTGCCATCGGGGGACGCGCCATGGGCGGCCAGGGAGAGGAGGAGGGCGAGGGTAGCGGCCGTGAGGATGGGGGTAGGGGACATGCGACACCTGCAGGCGTCCGCGCCGACACCGAACATACCGTCTCGACCTGCGACAAGCTTGGGCAAAGCGAGGAGCCTACTTGATGTAGTAGCCCGAGACCCTCCAAGTGCCGGCGTCGAGCATGGGGGTGATGGTCTCGACCGCCGCGGCCTTGTTCTCGAAGGAGGTCGCGAACTGAATCACCACGTACTCGCCGTCCGGTGCGCCGGGCAGGCTGGTGGCGTACTCGGCGCTGCTCAGCTCGCGGCGCTTCACCGCGCCCAGGGGGCCTCGCACCGGTCCCAACTGCTTGCCCCATGACGCCTCGTCCACGGCGCCCTTGAACAGGGTGGCGGCCTCCTCCCAGCTCTTGCCGTACTCGGCTTCGTCGACCAGGGCGAGCCAACGCTTCGCCGCCTCGACCGCGGCGGCCTCAGCGTCGGCGTGCTCCGCAACCGCTGGCGTAGCGTGCTCCTCGGCACCGGGGACCGCCACCGTCTCGGTGGGGGGCGTCTGCGTGGGCTCCACGCCGCCACAAGCGGCAACCCCGAGGGCCAGGGATATCGAGAAACACTGAATGCCAGACATGCGGTCCTCCATGGGGCCTTGACGGGGAGCTTACCGCCCCAGGTGGATGTCCTCCAGCAGCTGGGCGAACCGTGGATCGGAACGGACGCTGTCCGCCAGGGGGTGCATGTCCATGACGACCAGGGCGGAGGAGCGCTGCTGGTAGGCCTCCCTCAACCACTGGAAGGCGGCATCCCGGTCACCCAGGCCGATGTGGATCCAGGCCAGGAACAACGGGTCGACCCACCGATCCGGTGACGGTCCCTTCATTCGCTCCAGGGTCGCCGCAGCCTGTTCCGGCTGGCCTGCAGCACCGTACACCCACCCCAACAGACCGAGGAGGTTCTGGTCTTCGGATCTGGGATCGAGGGCCTCCACTGCCGCACATTTGGCCAGCGCCTCGGGGTTCTTGCCCTGCTTGGCGTAGTTCATCGCCAGCCACACGTGTGCGTACGTGAAGTCGGGATCCAGCTCCAGGATATGCTCCAGTTGGCGAATCGACTCGTCGTGTTCGCGCGCCAGGAAGCTGGCCTTCGCTCGCCACAGCGCGGTGGTCGGGGAGAACGGATCGAGCTCCACCGAACGGTCGTAGGCGCGACGTGCCTCGTCGAACCGCCCCACCGTGGTCAGGTAGAACCCGTAGTCCATGCGGATCCCGAGGTTGTTCGGCTCCAGTTCGAGGGCGTGGGCGAGGTCCTGCTCAGCACCGCGGGCATCCCAATCGACGAGGAGCTTCATGACCCCCCGAGTGGCGAAAGCCTCGCCCAGGCTGTCGTCCAACTCCAGCGCTCGCGAGGCCGCCGCCTGGGCGGGTGGAAACGCTTCCGCTGGAGACAGGAAGCCCAGAATGGCCAGCCGGCTGTAACAAGCAGCCAACCCCGCGTGAGCGGCACCATAGTCGGGGGCCCTGGCGAGGGCCTCGGTGAGGTGAGCGATCCCGCGCAGGTGGTCGGACTCCACGAAGGTGTTGCACAGGCGACGGCCCCGCAAGTACAGCAGGTACACCTCGGGCTCGACCGTTTGCGGAACGGCGAGGCGCGCCTCTTCCTCGGGTGTCAGGGTCACGCGGATCTCCCGAGCGACCGCCACCGCCACCTGGCTCTGCAAGGTGAGGATGTCGCCCATCTCACCGTCGTAGACCTCGGCCCACAGGTGCCGCTCCGGGTCCACGCCGATGAGTTGTGCCGTGATCCGCACCTGGTCGCCGGCCAGGCTCACCGACCCTTCCACGATGGCGTCCACGTTCAGCTCTTGTGCGATTTCCGCGACGGACTGTTCGGAGTCCCGGTAGCGGAGCATCGAGCGACGCGAGATGACGGTCAAGGCCTCGACCTGGGCCAGTTCCCCGATCAGCGCCTCGTGCATCCCGTCTACGAAGTGGTCCTGCTCCGAATCACCGGTGAGGTTGGCGAGTGGGAGGACTGCAAGGGAACGGATCTCGGTGGAAGCCGTTGCGCTCTCCGTTTCGATCAGGAGGCTGGCGCCAGGTCGCCCGGAGAACCACCAACCTCCCACCCCAAGGGCCCCCAGGACCAGGATTGCAGGCCCGAACAGCAACGTGCTCCGGCGGGCAGGCTTCTCCCGGACCCATGCGGCCAACCGTCGGCGCTTCATGGTGGGGTCGGAGGTGCTCAGGACTGCCGAGGGCACATGGAGGCGCCACCACTCCGCGGCGCGCGCCTGGGTCCACGGATGTTCGAAGGTACAGGCCTCCAGCCGCTCGAGAAGCGCTTCGGCGGTCTGTGGTCGGTCGTCAGGATCCTTGGCCAGGCAGGCCATGACCACCTGCTCGAGGGCCCTGGGGATCACCTCCTCGGACCGCTCGGATGGGGGCGATGGGGGCGTCTGCGCGTGCGCCATGATCATCTGGAGCGGGCTCTCGGCCTCGAACACCAGCGCTCCGGTCAACAGCCAGTAGGCGACGCATCCAAGGGCGTAGATGTCGGAACGGGCGTCGCGGGGGGATCCGGGTTGGGCGACCTCGGGCGGCATGAACGCGGGTGAGCCGGCGATGGCGGTGGAGGCCGTCAGCTCCGTCCCGTCGTCGCCGAACCCCGCCGGTCTCTTGACCAGGCCGAAGTCGAGCACCTTCACGAAATCCAGCTTCAGCCCATACCGGCACAAGTAGATGTTCGCCGGCTTGATGTCGCGATGGATGAGCCCGGTCTCATGGGCTTCGGCCAGGGATTCACACACCTGCTCGAGGATGTACACCACCCGCTCCGGGGTCAGCGGGCCGTATTGCTCCACCACCGCCTTGAGGCTGAGGCCGTCAAGCAGTTCCATCGCGTAGTAGAAGGTCCCACTCTCCGTGGTGCCGAAGTCGTAGATCTCCACGGTGTGGGGTGACTTCAGGGCCGAGGTCGCCTGCGCCTCTCGCTCGAAACGACGCAACAACCCGGAATCCCCCTCTTCGCTACCCGTCGCCAGCATGTCCGCTCGAATGACCTTGATGGCGGCTTCTCGCTTCAGCATCCGGTGCCGGGCGCGCCACACCTCTCCCATTCCGCCCCGGGCGATGCCCTCGAGCAGCTCGTAGTTCCCGAATTGGACTTCCTCCGCCACTTCTGCTCCCAGCGCTCCAATGGTCCGCCCTCATAAGCCCGGCGTCAAGCGGGCAACCGGTGCGTCAGACAAGTTCGCACTTGACAACCCATCGTAACGATATATCGTATTGGTATGTCATCACGAGCTATCCACAAAGAGGAGTTCCCATGTCCGCCTATGGCGCCTGCATGTCCTTCGGTCCTTGGTCCCGCATGAGCCGCCACCGCGGGTGGGGTCCATTTGGCAGCGGTTCACGCCACCCGCCCCACGGCCCACCGCCGTGGCTGTTCGAGCTGTTCGGCGGTCGCAAACGCCGGGCCGAGCGGGGGGAGGTGCGGTACCTGATCCTCGACGCGCTGCGGAAGCAGCAGCGCCATGGCTACGAGATCATCCAGACCATCGCCGAGAAGACGGGCGGCGCCTACAAGCCCAGTCCTGGCACGGTCTACCCGACCCTGCAGATGCTGGAGGAGATGGGTCACGTCACCTCCCACAAGAAGGCGGGCAAGCGGGTCTACGAGATCACCGAGGAGGGCCTCGCCGACCTCGCCGAGCACCAGGACGAGGTGGACGACGCCTACGACCGCCTCGGTCCCGACCTCGACGTGGACGAGTGGGACCAGTTCCTCGGCCTGTTCGAGCGCATCCCGCGGCTGATGCGGGCGGTGGGTCGCGCCTTCCGCCGTGGCCGCCTCGACGCCGGCCAACTCGCCGCGGTGAAAAAAGTGATCGACGAGGCCGCCGACCGCATCGAGGACATCGCCAAGGGGCGGGTCAAACCCGACGCCAAAGCGTAACTCCGTTCCTCCATTCGGCTTCCCGACGCGTTCCGCCGGGTATTGATGCTGGCGGCCGGTCAAGCCGGGCAGATGATCAATCTCACCGAGTGGGCAGGCATCGTCGGGGTGTCCACCCCCACCGTGTCGGACTGGCTCGGGCTCTTGGAGGAGACCTGGGTGCTGCGGCAGCTCCCCCCCTTCGCCGGCGGAAGGCGTCGCGAGATCACCACCGCGCGGCGGGTTCACTTCTACGACCCCGGCCTCCGCAACGCGCTCCTGAACGCATTCGAGACCGACATCGCCCGGCGCCCGGACAAGGGCGCCCTCTTCGAGACCCTCGCCTTCACCGAGCTCTCCAAGGCGCTCCCTCTCGATGCCCAGCTCCACTACTGGCGCGCCAAGGGCGGCGCGGAGGTCGACTTCGTGGTCGTGCGCGGCGAGCGCATCGTCCCGGTGGAGGTGAAGGCCGGTGATCGGGGCCGGGTGTCACGCTCGCTGCGCAGCTTCGTCGATGCCTACCAGCCCGAGATGGCGTTCGTCGCCTGTGGAGCGCTGGAGAAACCCCGAGAGGTGAGAGTCGGGCGAACGACGGTCCGCTTCGTCCCCCTCGAGCGCGTCGGTCCGGAAGTCACGTCGAGGTAGGGGGAACCCCCCAAGGCTCTCAGTGCCGAGCCAGCACCGGCGCGTCCACCTGCTCGCTCCCGCCTTTGCTCCTCCTCACCAGAGCAGACCGACGTCCAGGCGAGGAGGCTGGCTCGGGACCGCCGCTCGGGTGATTGGAGCGGCGCGCTCCGCGACGAAGATCCGGTTGCGGAACCACCGGAAGCCGTTGTTCAGGTCTGCGTCGTCGTCGATGAAGGTGACGCCATAGGACCCCCCGTCGATGGCCCACACGAAGGTGGCGTAGCCGTGCCAGTACAGCGTGTCCGCGTAGGGAACGTCGTACTCGTCGAGCCGGGGAGCGTCGATGTGCAGGGTGTCGTCGACCCGGGTGACTTCGAGGGTGCCGACGTTGAACGGGTCGGTGTAGGTGCCCACCGCCGCATCCAGCACCGCTGGATCGTAAGGGATCTCGGGCGGCGTGGTGGGCGTCAGGTCGGTGACCTCCACCAACGCCCCGAGCACGACATCGGCGAGCCACTCTCCAGCACCTACCTGCAGGACTGCGCCCGAAACGCCCTCGTTCGGAAGGGTGAAGACCATGGTGGTGTACCCGCCCAGGCCGCCGGTGTGCTCCCACACGGGTGTGCCGTACCAGGCGTTGCCGACCTGGAACCCGTCGTGAAGAAAAACGCCGTAGCCGTACCAGGAATGGTCCCCGGCTCCCAGGGTGCGGACCTGTCCGGTGACCATGGCAGTGCGCGCCGCGTCCGAGAGCACGGCGGCGTCACCCTCCATCAGGAAGTGCTGGAAGTGCAACAGATCGAGCACGGTCATCCACGCGAGCCCCGCAGGCCGGCTGAACGCGTGGTTGAAGCTCTCGGGCGTAGCCCACGCCAATTCGCCTGCTTGGTCGGTGTACTGCACTGTGGCCCACACGTCGTCCGCGGCGACCGCCTCGGGGTCGAAGGAGGCGCGGCTCATGCACAGGGGATCGAACACCGTCTCCTGCATCAGGGTGTCGTAGTCGGTGTCCGCGGCCTTGGAGGCCACCAACCCGGCCAGGGAGTAGTTCGGGTTCGCGTAGTTGAAGAAGGACCCGGCCGGCGCCAACGCGTAGATGTTGTCGGCGAAGTAGCCGTAGGCGTGGCTCTCGGCCGTCTCGGACGCGTCGTCCGGGATGACGGGGGTGTAGTCGTAGAACCCGCCCTGGTGGCTGATCAGGTCGTGCAGGGTCACCTCGTCCATGTGCCCGGGGGACAGGGCGAGGTCGAGGTTGGGCAACCAGTCGTGGATCCCGTCCTGCACCGAGAGCACCCCGAGATCCTGTTGGTGCAGCAGCGCAGTGGCTGTCTGCATCTTGAGGGTCGAGCCGTTGCGGGACCGGGTGCGTACGGTCATCGGCTCCCCGGCCAAGGGATCGCGCTCGCCGGCGGCGGCGGCGAACACGATGACCCCGTCCTTCATCAACGCCATCGCAGCACCCTGCAGACCGGACTCCGCGTACCGGGCCTCGAAGTGCGCGCGCAGGTCGCCGTACGCAGGGTCGGGCCTCTGCCAGGCGGAGGATGAGTCGCCGCATTCCAGGTTTGTAGCACAGCAGACACGAGGTCAGAGCGACTGCCCCTCCAGGAAGTCCCCGATCACCTCGTCGCCCCAGTCCCGTGACACCACACCGATGGTCCGCTCTCGCAGGTAGGCGTAGTCGTCGGACCAGGCATGGCCGCGAAAGCCCCGTCTGAACTCACCTCCTGTCCGGGAGAGGGTAGGATACGCGCGGACGTTGTCACTTCAGGCCTACTCCTGGGAAGGCTCATGCGCATCCTCCGGCCCTCGCTGCTCCTGCTTGTCCTGGTCTCGTCCGTTGCCTGCAACCCCGATCCCGAGGACACCGACACCGGCTTGGAGTGGGTCGGCGTGTGGATCGAGGCGTCCACCGCTACCGTGTCCACCCGGGACACGGTGGAGATGACCCTGCTGATCGAGGACGAGCTCGGCGACCTCGAGGATGCCACCGACGAGGCGGTGTTCACCTCATCCGACCCCTCGATCCTCGACTTCTTCGATCCGACCATCGGACAGCCCATCCTGGGTGGCGAGGTGACGATCACCGGCTCCCTCGAGGGCTTCGACGACATGGTGGACGTGACGGTGACCGTCTCCCCGATCGACGCGGACGACGTGGTCTTCAACGAGGTGCTCGCAGATGCGACGGTGGATGGGGACCCCAACGGCGACCACACCACGGACGGCGTCGAGGACGAGTTCGTGGAGATCGCGAACCTCACCGGCGTCACCGTCGATCTCTCCGGCGTGATGCTGGTCGAGAGCACCTGGACC
>JAFDJI010000774.1 GCA_019307545.1 Deltaproteobacteria bacterium
CAGGTGGGCGGGTTGCTGGACCGCACGACAACACCGATCTGATCGGTGCCGACAGCTTCCTCTGGATCGACGACCGTCAAGGTGATCTCGGTGATCGTCTCGTCGAGGGTGGCCTCACAGCCCGTCAGGCCGCCGGCGTTTGGAGCCGCCTCGGGGCACAGGACGTTGCCGTTGCCAGTCCAGCGGGTGACCAGCTGATCGTCAGTGTGATCAGGATCGCTCACTGTCCCGCTCAAGGTGACCGGAACGCCGGCCACGAGATCAGCGCCATCGAGCGGTTGAGTGATCTCCGCAGTCGGCTGCTCGTTGGTCACGGGGTCCGGCTCGGAGTCGGACGGGGGGCACCCAGACATCCCCATCAGGATCGGAGCGAGGCACCCAAGGGGCAGGAAGCGCAACAGCGGTGACATTCGTGAATCCCCTGACACCCAGCGGAAACGGGCGCGCAGATCTGGACTTTGCTTGTCGCAGTCCATTCTACTGCCGCTGCCCGTTTCGGCTACGGGGCCACGCGATCCACCAACCCCGCGCCACGCGCCCGACACGCCTCCTGCACACCGGATGCCCCCCAGCGCACCAGGCCTCGTTCTCCCGTACTTCAAGGAGGCCTCTTATTCTTCCTTTACTCCTCGGAGCGGGCGGAGCGTCCAGACAGTTCGGAGGAACCGGAATGCAGCAGTGAAGGCGATTGAAGCCGAGATCCCGCAAAATCCACCGCGGTATGCCCGATATGAGGCGAGCACGTGCTCTGGGTTCGACTCCCGCCGCCTCCACCACCTACGCCCGCTGTTCATGCGCGACTGTACGGTGGCTCTGGCTCATCGAGTGCCTGCTTCGCGACGAACACAGGACAAGTGGCTCACATGACCCTGCCGGTCACGCAGTATCGACCCCTGGATGCACGCTACTCCAGCGGAGCGCAGTACTCCCTGACGATCAGATCGGCATTCGCGACGGTTCCGCAGGCCTCGTCGGGTGGCCCGTAGGTGGCGACCAGGTCGTCCAACTCGTCCTGATGGGCATGGTCGTCGTACACCGCACTGGTCTCAAAGATGTCGCCGATCTCGCAGAACCCCCCACCGCACTCCCGTGGGCCAAAGCCTGCATGGTCCTCACCGTCGTGGATGCGGTAGATCTCGTGCTCCGCCCGATCGCTCCAGATGAGCGTGAGCCAGTTGTGCTCATGGCTGCCGGGGAAGATGTAGCAGTCCCGTGGCCCCTCTACCTCGAGCAGGGTGTGTACCTGGTAGTCACCTCCGCCGAGGGGATCGATGGTCCATTGGATCACGTCCAAGGTGAAACTACCGCAGTCGCCCGCGGGGTCCCCTCCGGTTCCGAGGCCGCCCCTCACCGAGTCCCCGCTGCTCGAAGAGCCGGTGTCCTCGCCGTCGACGGCGGGCACGACCGAGTAGTCGAACCCGCACGATACGCCCAGGGTCAGTGCTCCGGAGAGAAGCACCACTCTCGCCACACCACCGTTGTAGCGGAGCAGAGCCTGTTTCCGCCTCCGGCGCCCCTCAGCCACCACTCGTGCAGGCCACATCGCAACCTCCTTATGGGGACCAGGAATTGCACGTCCCATGCCAGCCCATACCGTTCCGGCTGTTTGGACGTGGCCGTGTCGAGGGCGTGTTCGTCGGTCCCCAGGGGGGGCGGGGTGTCGCGCCTGGTTGACTGCAGACGTAAACGAACGGCGACACCCATTGCGTGTCGAACGATGCCACAACCGTCTGGGGCTCGGAGGGAGTGCCCTACGGCACCGCCTTCACGTAGAGATCGCTGCTCCCGGCGGCCCAAGCGGTGCGCCCAATCGGGGTGGTTCAACCTCCACGCCAACGTCCGCATCGCCGGCCGCGACCGAAAGGGCCTGGAACGGCTGTGCCGATACGTCGCCCGCCCGCTCCTAGCCCATGGCCGCCTCGAGGAGCGCGCGGACGGACAGTTGGTGGTCCGCTTCAAACGACCCTGGGAGGACGGCACCTGCGGACTGCTACTGTCGCCGCTGGAACTGATCGAGAGGCTGGCTGCCCTGGTGCCCTCGCCGCGTGCGCACCGGGTGCACTACCACGGCGTGTTAGCGCCCGCGGCGTCGTGGCGGCGCGCCATCGTCCCCACCCCTCCAGCGCGTGACCGACGGTGCCTTCGTCCGAAGGGCACGAGGACGCCACCTTCGAGTCGTTGGTACCCCTGGGCAGACCTGTTGTGGCGCGTCTTCGGCGCGGACCCCCTCCGGTGCTCGAAGTGCGGGCGCGTCATGCGTGTTCACGCGGTCGTCCGTGGTGCCTGGGCCACGCGCCACGTCCTGCGCAGCCCCGCCCTGCCTGCCGCCCCGCCCAGCCTGTGGCCGGAGCGCGCGAGCCCAGCAGCAGCCTGATCCGCACCCGCAGGACGCGGAACTTCGCCGTCCGCGGAGCCGTGCGCCTCGAGATGGACTCGCTGAATCCCACTGACGGATGAAGGCCCGTTTTCGCCTACCCGCCCAAGGTCCTCGACGCGCCTCCAGCACGCCAAATGCTCCCCCGCCCAACGCACCTCGTTCTCCCCTACTCGAAGGAGCCCTCTTATTTTTCCTTTCCTCTGAAG
>JAFDJI010000775.1 GCA_019307545.1 Deltaproteobacteria bacterium
GTCCGTTCGCCGACGATCTCTGCGGGCGTCCCGGCCATCTGCACGACCCCTTCGTCCAACAGCGTCGCGCGGTCGCAGGCGCGCAAGGCCTCGCGCACCGCATGATCGGTGAGGAGAACCGCGCACCCCGACGCGGCTGCGGCACGGATTTGCCCCTGCAACGCCTCGACGTGGATGGGATCCACCCCCGCAAAGGGCTCGTCCAGGAGCAACACCCGGGGCTGCAGCGCCAGGCAACGCACGATCTCCACTCGCCGCCGCTCCCCCCCGGAGAGGCGACCGGACGCCCTGTCCGCCACCGTTTCCAGCCCCGCCCCCTCCAGCAGGCGCCTGGCACCGGATGGATCCCGACCCCTGGCCCCGAGCGCTATGCCCACGTTCTCGGCCGCGGTGAGCCGCGGAAGCACGCTGGGGTGCTGCGGGAGGTAGGCGAGGCCAGCGTTGGCGCGGCGGTGGAGGGGCCATCGGGTGACGTCCACCCCATCCAGGTACACCCCGCCCCGGTCGGGCGCCTCGAGGCCGGCGAGCAGCCGAAAGGCGGTCGATTTCCCCGCACCGTTCGGGCCGAGTAGACCCACGATCTCTCCACGCGCCACCGCGAGGCCCAACTGATCCAGCGCCCACACCCTCCCATAGCGACGGGACAATCCCCGCGCCTCCAGGATCAAGGGCTCTCCTCGCGCACGACCACGTCGGCAGCAATCTCCACCCGGCACTGCTCGCACTCCACCCGCTCATCGTCCAAGAAGAGCACGATGCGCTCCCCACGGAGGTGGCGTGCCCCATCGCGGAGCACCGGATCCCCCTCCAGGACCAGACGCCCGTCCGCCATGGTGAGCAGGGCGCGCGATCCCCGGGCCTCCTGCTCTCCGCGTCGCACCCGCACCGCACCGCTGGCCACCGCGCGTTCCACCCGGTCGTTCTGGTAGCTCACCTCGAGGCGATCACAGTCGAGCACCACCTCACCCCGTGTCGCCTCTACCTCCCCCTCGAAGACCATGGTGCCGTCCCGCAGACTCCAGGTGGACCGGTGGCTGGTGATCACCAGTGGAGCGGGACCGGGCACCTCAGCCTGCGCCTGTACGCCCTGACCCGAACCGTCGTCGTCCATCCACGCTCCGGCCAGGTGGACGACCACCGCGTCCTCACACGGCTCCAGAGCCGGAGCACACCCCAACAGCCACGCGCCCAGCAGACCGTGCAGCCGATTCACTTCGAAGCCACGGTCACCGTATCCCGCTCCCGTAGCCGCTTTTGCTCCACCACCGCCTTGATGTACGAGGCAAAGAGTGGGTGCGGGGCCAAGGGACGGCTCTTGAACTCGGGGTGGAACTGACATCCGACGAACCAGGGGTGGTCCTCGATCTCCACCACCTCGGCGAGGATACGGTCCGGAGAGCGGCCGGACACGCGCATGCCCGCCTTCTCGAGGTCTGCGATGTAGTCCGGGTTCACCTCGTAGCGATGCCGATGCCGCTCCGAGATCTCCTGTCTCCCATAGATGCGGGCCGCCAGGGATTTCGGCTCCAGCACGCAAGGGTAGGCGCCCAGGCGCATGGTGCCACCCTTGGCGGTGACCTTGCGCTGCTCATCCATCAGGTCGATGACCGGATGCGTCGGGTCGGGGTCGAACTCGCGGGACATGGCGCCGACCTTGCCCAGGACGTTTCGAGCGAACTCCACCACCGCGAGCTGCATCCCCAGGCAGATCCCGAAGAAGGGAATCCGGTTCTGCCGTGCCCAACCGATGGCTGCGATCTTGCCCTCGGTGCCACGCTCACCAAAGCCGCCGGGCACCAGCACCCCGTGCACGCCGTCCAGCGCCTTGCCGGGGTCATCGAGGTCCAGCTTCTCGGAGTCGATGAACACCAACTCCACCCCGGCGCCGTTGGCGAGACCACCGTGGGCGAGCGCCTCGTTGAGGCTCTTGTAGGTATCCGACAGGTGGACGTACTTCCCGACGATGCCGATCTTGATGCGGATCCCGGGAGCCCGGAGCCTGCCCACCAGGTCGTCCCACTTGTCGAGGTTGGCGGAGGTCGCCCAGATCCCGAGCTTCTCGCACACCCGGTCGTCCGCCTCCTCCGAGTGCAGATGACGAGGCAACTCGTAGATGTGGTCGACGTCCTCCACCGAGATCACGTCCCGCTCGGACACGTTGCAGAACAGGGAGATCTTCTGCTTGATCTCGCGGGGGATCGGCCGGGTGGACCGGCAGAAGATCAGGTCGGGCTGGATACCGAGCTGCAGCAGCCCCTTCACGGAGTGCTGGGTGGGCTTGGTCTTCAGCTCACCCGCGGTCCTGATGTAGGGCACCAGGGTGAGGTGGATGACCAGCACGTTCTCCGGCCCGGCGTCCTGGCGGAACTGGCGGATGGCCTCCAGGAAGGGCAGCCCCTCGATGTCCCCCACCGTCCCCCCGACCTCGATGATGGCAATGTCGGCGCCCTCGGCCGCCACGTGAACCCGGCGCTTGATCTCGTCGGTGATGTGGGGGATGACCTGCACGGTACGGCCCAGGTACTCCCCCTTCCGCTCCCGCTGGATCACCGCCTGGTAGATGGACCCGGTGGTGAAGTTGTGCCGCTGCTCCATCCGAGCGGTGGTGAACCGCTCGTAGTGGCCGAGGTCGAGATCGGACTCCGCCCCGTCGTCGGTGACGAAGACCTCGCCGTGCTGGTAGGGCGACATGGTGCCCGGATCGACGTTGATGTACGGGTCCATCTTGACGTTGGTGATCTTCAGCCCACGTGCCTCCAGCACGGCGCCGAGCGCCGCCGCGGAAAGGCCCTTCCCGAGCGAGGAAAGGACACCACCGGTAATGAACAGGTACTTCTTCTTCATGGGATCCTCGGGAGGTCGGGCTCGGGGGGACGAGCCAATGCGTGGAGCTGATCGGAGGTATCCAGGCTCTCCGCGACCCGGTCGACGAGGCCGACCCGCACGCGAATGCCCGCGGCGAGCCACCGGAGCTGCTCCAGGTCTTCTGAGCGCTCCAGGGCGGAGGGCGGAGCTTGGACACACCGCGCCAGGGCGGTCCGGGTGAAACCGTAGATACCGATGTGGCGGAGCCAGGGACCCCCGACGGGAATGGGAGCCCGGGAGAAGTAGAGGGCGTCGCCTGTGGTGTCCAGCACCACCTTCACCCGGGATGGGTCGGCCGGATCGGCATCCTCGGGGAGGGGCGCTGCGAGGGTCGCGACCTCGGCACCCTCGCGGAGCAGCGCCACGACTGCGTCCACATGGGCGGGGTTCAGCCCGGGCTGGTCACACTGGACGTTGAGGACGTACTCGCCCTCCACCTGGTCCAGCAGCGCCGCCACCCGGTGGGTGCCGCTCGTGTGGGGACCGGTGAGGCGTGCCTCGCCACCCCCCGCTTCGACTGCTGCAGCGATGCGTGCGTCGTCGGTCGCGACCACGACCCGTTCCACCGACGCCGCCCCCTGCACCCTGCGTCGCACGTGTTCCACGAGGGGGAGGTCGCCCACGAGGAGGAGCGGCTTGCCCGGAAGCCGGGTCGAACCCCAACGCGCGGGGATCACGGCGACACACCGCGCGAACCCGGCACCTGCCCCCCGGAAGGGGACGGGGGTCGTGCGCGGCGCACCGGTGTTCAGGAGACCTCCTGTGGGCAGGGAGACGGG
>JAFDJI010000157.1 GCA_019307545.1 Deltaproteobacteria bacterium
CGGTGTCGGTGTCGGTGTCCGTGTCGGTATCGGTGTCTGCGTCGGTGTCGATGTCCGTGTCGTCGCCCTTGCAGCCCGCCAGGGCCAGCAGCAACAGAATCGTGAGTGCGCGCATGGGTATCCTCCACCGCATGAATCGGGCGGCGCACTATGCCACCGCGTCCCCGGAATCAAACATCGGTGGGCGAACGCCCGGAAGCGTCGAAACCGGGAACGCCTCGTGCTGCCGAGTTTCGCGCCCTTCAGGCGCCCCGATAGACCGCCTTGGCGAAGTCGATCCGCCGCATGGAGGGCTGGGTCGCGATCTCTTCGAAGTAGTGGGCGGAGAGGCCAGCGACCCGACCGTAGATGAAGATCGCCTTGGCCACCCGCGGGTCGAGCCCCATGTCGGCGACGATCGCCCCGATGACGCCATCGACGTTCACCGGAAGGGTCATCCCGCGCGCGTACCGGAAGGAGGTCTCGACCTCCTTGGAGATGGCCACGCACGACCCCGCCGCCCCGGTCTGCTCTGCGAGGGCCCACAGGGCGTCGCGTCGCGGGTCCTGCTTGTGGACCCGGTGGCCCAGCCCCTCGATCCGTCTTCCAGCGGACATCCGTACTCCGATCACCCGCTCGGCCGCCACGTCCAGGGGAATGTCCTTGCGCCGAGCGAGGGCGGCGCACTCCGAGAAGAACTCGGCCGCCTTGGCGCCCGCGCCGCCGTGCACGTCGGTAATCGCGCTCACCCCGCTCGCAACGGCCACCTCGTAGGCGGCCCGCACCGAGGAGGCCAGCAGGGTGGCCTGGGCGCTCGGCGGGGTGACCCCGTGGTCCACGCTGGCCACAATCGCCGCCTCCAGCATCCGGGCCCGCCGGGCATCCCGGACGTCGTCACCGGCGATCGCGCGACAGGCGATCTCCGAGAGGGTGGCGGCTCCGGCCACCGAGGTGCCGAGGATCCGCGCGAAGAACGCCCCGACCCGGCCCAGGCACCACACCGTCCGCGCCAGTTCGTCGCCGTCGAAGGCGGCGAGTGCTCCATCCACGAGCAACAGCCCCGCGAGTTGCTTGGAGACGTCGTCGCCCTCGCGAAGGGGCAGCTCGGGTACTGGCTCGGCCGCGGCTCGCACCGCCAACGCGTCCAGGGTCTCCTGCTCCCCGGCTCCGAGTCCCTGTCCGCGCACCAGCAGGGCGGCCACCTCCACCAGAGAGCGCGCCCCGATGAGGTCCGCGAGCCGCTCGCCACGGATCACCAGGTTGTCGGGCTCCACCAGGGTGATGGCGGTGCTCCAGGTCTCCTCGGGGGGCGGTGCCTCCCACAGGGTACGCATCCGCGCGTAGTAGCGCTCGGCGTCGAAGTAGGAGCGCCCCCCCAGGCTCTCGCGCACCGCGGCGATGAGGTCGGGCTGGCTGTTCACCACGGTGATGCCCGCGGCCTCCAAGGCCGCCTTCTTGGAGGCGAAGGTGCCGTAGTCGGCGCCCGGGGCGACGATGGCGCCCGCATGCCCCATGGTCTTGCCCGCGGGGGCGCACCGGCCGGAGATCAGGGCCACGATCGGCTTCGGATACCGCTCGGGATGGGCTTTCACGTCCTCTGCCAGCAACTCCTCCGCGAAACCGCCGATCTCGCCGGCAACCACCACCAAATCGGTCCCGGGGAAGCCCATGACCATGGGGACCACCGCCGGGAACGGACTTCCGACCGCCGCGTCGCCCCCCACCCCGATCACCGCGTTCTGGGCGATGCCCGCGGACGCCAGGGCGTCGGACATGTGGTACAGGATCGCCCCGCTCCGGGAACAGATGGTGACCCCCTCGGCGGTGTACCGCCCCGGCTCCGGTTCTGCCGGGTAGAACACGTCCGGGAGCATGCCCACCTTCACCCGCTCTGGCGGGAAAATGATCCCCGGGGTGTTCGGCCCCAGGAGCAGGGTCTTCCGCTTCCGGGCCGCCACCAGCACCCGGCGCACGTCGCGTACCGGCATGCCTTCGCTGATGAGCACCACGATCGGGATCCCGGCCTCCACCACCTCGATCGCCGCATCGGCCGCGGTGGAGAAGTGACGCCAGATGCTCACCGCGGCGATGTCCGGGTGCACACGGAGCATGTCCGCGACCGTGTCGTACACCGGAATGGTCTCGTGGACCCGCCGCAGCCCCGCCTCTGGGGCAACTGCAGCGGTGACCGTGGTCCCGAAAGCCCGCATCAGACCCGCGTGGCGGGTCCCCTGGCGACCGAGCCCGATCACCGCGGTCTCGATGCGGCCGGTCTCGGCAATCCGGTCCGCGAGGTCCGGGCGCCGTTGGCGGACCAGGTACGCGAGCATGCCTTCGCTGGCGGAGATCGTCGGGCTCTGCACGCTCATCGTCCCACCTCCCCGTCCCCGGCGAGGAAGTCCGCGAGGCCATCGCGGATCACCTCCGCCATGATCTTTCGGTTCCCGACGACCATCCGAAGGGAGGTGAGGTCCTCCGGGGTCTCGCGCCGGGCCTGTTCCAGGTAGGCCCGCGCGGCAGGAAGATCGGTCCCCACCATGCGGCCGTACACCGGGAGCACCCGTTGGCCCGTGGCTCGTCTGTCCCGCAGGCAGTCCACCAGGCCCCGGATGAAGGTGTCGCAGGAGGAGATGCCCCCGAACCGGGAGGTGATGATCAGGTCGACCAGGTCGTAGTCCATGAGCAGGGCGAACATCTCCGCTACCGCCGCCTGGCTCGGTCCCCCACCCGAATCCATGAAGTTCACTGGGACCGCGCGCCCATCGAAGTACCGATCCCCGACGTTGGTGACCTCGTCGATGGAGAAGATCCCGTAGCCGGCGCCCCCAGGCACCAGTCCCACGTACACCTGCAGGTGCTCTCGCTCGGCGTCCTCGACGAGCAGGTCGACGTAGGGGAAGCCCGCGGCCGCGGCGCGTTGTTCGCGCCCGGTGGGCTCGGCCACGTCGTGGCGCTTTCCGATGATGCCGAGGCTCGCGAGGAGACGACCCTGGCGGTAGAGCGCATTGTCGTCGAGGACCATCTTCGCGTCGGCCGCCACCGGTCCAGCGGCGGTGATCAGGAGCGGGTTGATCTCCACGACCTTGCAGTCATGGCGCTGGTACACGGCGTAGAGCATCTGGGCGACCGCCGCGGCGCGCGCGCCGTCCTCCCCCAGGTCCCGGGCGAGGAAGGCGCCGATCTCCCGAACCACCTCCATGGGCAGCCCGTCGGGGTTCTCGGGCAGGTCCACCCGCAGGATGGCCTCGGGGCGGGTGCGGGCCACCTCCTCGATGTCCACGCCCCCCGCGGCGCTCGCGATGACGACGTTGTTGCCGGTGGCCGGGTCGACCGTGACCCCGAGGTAGCAGGCCGCGGAGTACGCCAGAACCTCCTCCAGGAGCACGCTTTCGACGGGGTAGGTGCCGATGTGCAGCCCGAGGACCTCCTCTACGACCGCGGCCGCCTCCTCCAGGGAGCCGACCCGCCGAACACCCCCGGCCTTGCCTCGACCGCCGACCAGGGCCTGGGCCTTCACCATCATTGGAAGGGGCAGATCGCGATCCGCCAGTTCTCCCGGAGCCCGGACCACCCCGTAGCTGCGGGGAACCGCAATCCCCTCCGCACCCAGGACTCGCTTCGCCTCCGCCTCGTAGATCCTCATGGTCTCTGCTCCAACTCGGCCCGTGCGTAAGCCAACAACCCACCCGCCTCCCGGATCGCGAGGATCTCGGGGGGAAGGGAGGGGAAGACGAACTTGGTGTCCGCCACCTTGACCCACCCCTGCACCGCGTCCACCTCCACCGGGTCCCTCTCCCGCCAGGCGGCCACTGCCTCCGGACACTCCACCAGCAACAGCCCCTGGTTGATGGCCGAACGGTAGAAGATCCGGGCGAAGCTCTCCGCGACCACCGCGGCCACCCCGGCGGCGACCAGGCCGAGCACCGGCTGCTCCCGGCTGGACCCGCACCCGAAGTTGCGCCCCCCCAGCACCACATCGCCGGTGGCCACCTCGCCCGCAAAGGATGGGTCGAGGTCCTCGAGCAGGTGGGGGAGGATCTCCTCGGGGGTCGCGCAGGTGTAGGTGTACTTCCCCGGGAACAGCATGTCGGTGTTCACGTTGTCGCCGTACTGCCACACCTTCATCAGGACACCTCTTCGCGTGGGTCGGTGATCACCCCGTGCAGCGCGGACGCGGCCACCGTGGCGGCGCTCGCGAGCACGATCTCGGCCTCGGTGCAGCCCATTCGTCCCCGGAAGTTGCGGTTGGAGGTGGACAGGCACCGCTCTCCGGGGGCGAGCACCCCCATGTGCGCGCCGAGGCAAGGCCCGCACCCGGGCGGGAGGATCATCGCCCCGGCGTCGACCAGGTCCTGGATGTGCCCCGCCTCCATGGCCGCGCGGAGCACCCGCCGGCTCGCCGGAAGCACCAGCAACCGGACCCGCGGATGAACGCGCTTGCCCCGCAACACCGCGGCCGCGGACGCCAGGTCGGAGAGGCGCCCATTGGTGCAGGTCCCGATCAGGCACTGGTCGATGGACATCCCGACGTGCTCGGCGACCGGAGCCACGTTGTCGACGGTGTGGGGCAGGGCGACGACCGGCTCCACCGCGTCCAGGTCCAGGGGGATCACCTGCTCGTAGCGTGCGTCGGCATCCGCCCATACCGGTTCATAGGTGTCGCGCGGTACCCCCACCGACTCGAGGTAGGTGGCGGCGATCTCGTCGGCGGGGAAGGCGGCGCACTTCGCACCCATCTCCACCCCCATGTTCGCGATGGTGAGCCGGGCCTCCACGTCCAGGTTGGCGAGGGCGGGGCCGTCGAACTCCACTGCGGCATAGCTCGCCCCGTCCGCCCCGATGCGGCCGATCAGGGAAAGCACCAGGTCCTTGGGTCCAACGCCCCGCGCCAGGCGACCGGTCAGCTCCACCCGGAGCGTGCGGGGGACCTTGAACCAGGTCTTGCCGGTGAGCAGGAGCACGGCTGCCTCGGTGCGGTCGATGCCGGTGGCGAAACACCCGACCGCCCCGTAGGTGCAGGTGTGGGAGTCGCTCCCCACCACGACCGTGCCGGGAAGGGCCAGCCCGTGCTCCACCACCACCTGGTGGGAGATGCCGGTGCCCACGTCGAAGAAGTGGCGCAGTCCGAACCGATCCGCGAAGGCGCGTATCTGCTGGTGGTTGGTTGCGGTCTTCTCGCTGGAGGCCGGGACCACGTGGTCGAGCACGATGATCGGGAAGTCCGGGGAGACGATGCCGTAACGGTCGAGCTCCTCGGGGATCTTGCCGATGATCGCGGCGGTGTTGTCGTGGGTGAGCAGGTGTGCCGGACGCACGACCACGATCTCCCCTGTCTGTGCGCTGGTGCGCCCCGCGGCCCGAGCGAGGACCTTCTCGGCGAACGTCGACCCCATGGTTCAGCTCCGCAACAGTCCCCCGCGGCGGTAGATGGCCAACTCGACCTCGGAGAGGGGTCGGGCCGCCATCCGGCTGCCCCGGGTGAGGTTCTCGACCGCGCCGGTGGTCAGGTCCACCCGGAGTTGGTCGCCCGTCGCCACCTCGTCGTCGCGCCAGTCGCACACCACCACCGGGAAGGCTTCGTTGATGGCGTTGCGCTCGTAGATGGCCCCGAAGCTCGGGGCGAGGATGGCGCTCACCCCCAGGCTCTTGAAGCAGGTCACCGCCTGCTGCCGGCTGGACCCGCACCCGAAGTTGGCACCGACCAGCACCAGGTCTCCGAGAGAGGCTCGCTCCGGGAAGTCCTCCCAACCGGGCAGGTTGCCGAAGGTGTGCTGCCCCATACGGGCCGGATCGGTCTCCGCGAGGTGGCGGTTGTGGAAGATCATGTCGGTGTCGATGTCGTCGACGTCCACGACCCATGCCCGACCCGTGAGTCGGGTCGGACGTGACTCGGCGGCACCCCTGACTGGTGGTGCGGTTCGGGGGGTCGGAGAACGCTGCGGGCGCTCCGGGATCTCCCCCGCGAACAACTGCTCCGCGGTGATGAGCACCCCAGCCACCGCCGAGGCGGCGGCGGTGCGGGGGCTGGACAGGTACACCTCGCCCTGCCCCTGTTTTCCCGGGAAGTTGCGGTTCCCCGTGCTCACCGTGATCTCGCCGGGGCCGTTCTGGCCGATCTGCCCGGCGGCACACCCACCACATCCGGCGTTCCCCACCAGCGCGCCGGCGTCCTTGAACACGCCCCACAGCCCCTCTTCCAGGCACTGCCGCCAGATCGCGTCGGTTGCAGGCACCACCTTGAGCACCACCCCTGCAGCGACCCGACGCCCCCGGAGGACCTCCGCAGCCGCCCGCAGGTCCTCGATGCGCCCATTGGTGCACGAGCCGAGGAACACCGAGTCCACCCGGGTGGGCGGCAGGTCCTCCACCCCCACCGTGTCGTCCGGACGGCCCGGGCGGGCGATGCGCGGGGTGAGCCCATCGACGTCGACCACCACCTCGCGGAGGTACGCGGCGTCCGGATCGGCGAAGACCGGCTCGAAGGGCTGTCGGGCCCGCTCGCGGCAGTACGCGACCACCTCGTCGCTGGGCGGGATCAGGGCGATGATCCCGCCCATCTCGGTGGCCATGGACGCCACTGTCACCCGTCCCGCGAGGTCGAGCGCCTCGATAGGCGGGCCGGAAAGCTCCGCGGCGCACCCCAGCAACCCCTTGGCGCCGAGCGCAGCGGTGGCGGCGAGCACGAGGTCCTTGGCGCCACATCCCGGCCCCGGAGTACCCCGGAACACCATCCGCACCGTGGGGGGCACCTTGAACCACACCTGGCCGGTCGCGAAGGCGGCCGCGATGTCGGCGTCCCCCATCCCCTGACCGAAGGCGCCGATGGCCCCCATGATGTTGGCGTGGGAATCGGTGGAGACCAGGGTGCCCCCGGGCCAGATCAGGCCGGCCTCGATGGCCACGTGGGTGCCGATGCCTTGGTCGATGTCGTGCACCGAGACCCCATGCTCGTCGGCGAAGACGCGGCAGATCTGCTGGTTGGCCGCGTACTTCTGATCCGAGCCGCCCGGGTTGCAGTCGAAGGTGAAGTGGGTCTGCGTGGGCTCCGCGATCCCGAGCCCCGAGCGGCGGAGGTTGCGCACCACGTTCGCGCCACCGAAGTCCCGGGCCACCCGGGCATCGATCTCCAGGTCGACGATCTCGCCCGGACGGACCACCTCACGACCCGCGTGTGCCGCGATGATCTTCTCGACGAGGGTGGAGCCCACTAGCCGGTCCCCTCCCCGATCAGGTCGCCCTTGTTCAGGAGGATGAGCGGGTCGAATGTGCCGAAGTCGGCCTGGTGCACCAGCACCGTCTCCACCCGCTTGGGCCGGCCGGCCCCCTCCTTGGAGTGGCACGCGATGATGTTCACCACCTCCTGGGGGACGCCATTGCGGGCGGCGACGATGGCGCCGCTGATCGGGTGGCGGGCACAGTGGCCGGCGTAGCTCTTTCGGTGCCCCCCGGCGCCGTCCCGCTCGATCTCGAGCAGCTTCCCCACATCGTGGAGCAGTCCGCCAGCGATGACGTAGTCGAGGTTCACCGTGTAGGCAGGCGACCTGGGCCAGGGCCAGTCCCATCGCCCCCTCGGTCACCGCGAGGGTGTGCTGGAGGAAGTCGATGCCGTGGGTGTCGGTGAGCAGCGTGAACGGCATCTCGCGAAGCTGGTCCACACTCTCCCAATTGCCTTCGCGGCAGCCGTCGACCCAGGACGACACCACTGCGTCGCGGAGGGAGGCGTCCTCCATCTGGTCGAGCAGATCACCGAACAGCGCCTGGATGTCCTCGCGGTCGATCATGGCCCCTCTCCTAGAGCGCCGCGATGATGGCGTCGGCCATCTGCCGGGTGGAGGCCGCGCCTTGGGTGAGCACTCCGGGAGAACCCTTGAGTCGCATCATGTCGTAGGTGCGCACCTCGCCCGTCGCGATCACCTGGGACACGGCGTACTGGATCCGCCGGGAGATGATCCGCTCCCCCAGGTGGTCGAGCATCAGGCATGCGGAGAGGACCATCGCGATGGGGTTCACGATGGACTCCTCGTACTCGGCGTACTTGGGCGCCGAGCCGTGGGTCGGCTCGAAGATGGCGCAGTCGGCGCCGATGTTCGCGCTGGCGGCGAACCCGAGACCCCCCACCAGACCCGCGAACCCGTCGGAGACGATGTCCCCGAACATGTTGCCGCTGACGAGGACCCCGTAGTCCTCGGGGCTCTTGGTGAGCCACATCATCTGGGCGTCGATGTTGGTGTTCCACAGCGCGATCTCGGGATACTCGCGCTGGACCTCCTTGCCGATCGCCAGCATCATCCCCGAGGTCTCGCGGATGACGTTCGGCTTCTCGCATACCGTCACCGAGCGGTAGCCGTACTCCGCAGCCTGGGCGAAGGCGGCTTTCACGATGCGCAGGCAGGCCCCACGGCTGAAGATCCGCGCGGAGATGGCGAGGTCCGCCGAAGGCACGTCCGCGAAGTGCGCCATCTTCGGGTGGGTCTCCAGGGCCGAGCGCACCGCGGAGGGTGGGTTGGTCCACTCCACTCCGGAATACAGCCCTTCCGTGTTCTGGCGGAAGATCACCGCGTCCACCGGTGGCTCCTCCACCCCGCCCTCCGCGGTCCGCCGCACGAAGTTGAGCGGGTTCCCCGGAAACGAGCGGCAGGGTCGGACGGAGATGTCCAGGTTGAAGTGCTGCCGCAGCCCCACGATGGGGCTGTAGTAGACGAGCCCCTTGTCCTGCAGCCCAGGAGCCAGCTCTTGCTTCGCCTCCGCTTGGGGCTTGGAGGTGATGGCGCCGAAGAGCCCGATGCGGTGCTCCTCGAGCAGGTCCAGGGTGCGCTGCGGCAGGGGGTTCCCCTGCGTGCACCAGCACTCCCAACCGATCTCAGCCTCGACGGTCTGCACCTCGAAACCGGCGGCGTCCAGGACCCGCAGCGCTTCGGGCAGCACGACCTTTCCGATCCCGTCGCCAGGCATCGTCACGATGGTGCGCATAGCCAACCTCTTCGTCTGGAAGGTAGACGAACAGCCCTATTGCACCTCCACACCCGGTGCCACAGCTCTCGCGGGGCGGACCGCTACGGCTGGATGGGGAACGAGAACTGCTCGCTGAAGCCCACTCCGGCGGCGCCGTCGGGGTAGGTGACGGTGTAGAGGCAGGTGCCCTCCGCGACGCCTTCGATCTTGAACCAGCCGAACTCGTAGGCGGCGGAACCGCTGGCGCTCTCCTCGGGGTCCTGGTCGGTCACCGTGCAGATGGTCGGAGTGTCGGACGCGACGGTCTTGGTCACGTCGGCCTGGCACACCTTCACCCCGCCCACCTCGGGCAGCACGTAGAACGGGTTGATGTCGCCGACGTCGATGTCCTCGAGGACGAAGGGGATCGGGTCGGCAATCCCGTCGATGGACGCGGCCTCCACGATGCTCATGGTGAGGGTGGAGGCGTCGAGGTCGGAGGTCAGGATCAGTGACCCGGCGGTGGTCGCAAGGTCGAAGGCCATGTACTGCTGGCCGCTCTCGGCCGCGTTCAGGGTGGCCAGCAACGGGTCCGACAGGGTGAGTGGGTAGTAGCCGTAGCCGATGACCGGCTGGTTGTTCTCCATCTCGAACTCGAAGGGCACCCACACCCGCTGGTCGACG
>JAFDJI010000776.1 GCA_019307545.1 Deltaproteobacteria bacterium
CCGGCGAGGAAGATGCCTTCGCGTTGTCGCCGACGTGCTCGACTTCTGGAGACACTCTGGTGAGGCAACCGCTGCTGCCCTGGTTCGTCGGATTCCTTGGCGTGGCGCTGGCGTGCAACGCTGGCGACAACGGGGAGGAGCCTGTGCCGCCTGTGGAGGTGCCCGCCGTACCCCCGCCGGCCGAAACCGCCAAGGATGCGGCCGACGCGCCTCCGGTGGCTTCGGCCCAGGACACGCCGCCCGATGAAGGCGCAGGTGCTCCTGCGGGCGAAGTGCCGTGCAACGTGGGCGCCATCGTGAACGACCCCGATCCCAGCGGTTTGAACGTGCGCGCGTCTCCGGAGGGCGAGGTGCTGGGGCAGGTTCCGATGAACACCCAGGTGCACCTTGCGGCCGCCAGGGACGGGTGGGTGCGCATCGATCACGCATGGAATGCCGAGGACGATGCGCGAACCTGGCCCCTGGGCTGGGTGCATCCCAGTCTGTTGCGGACCGATCTCAAGCACCCCTCCGACTATGGGCCCGACAGGGCGGCGAAGCTGTCGTCCGGTCCCGATTCTGCGGGGACGCCCATCCGCGTCGACCCAATGCCAACGGTCGAGGTGAAGGCGTGCCAGGGCCGATGGTTGCAGGTCGATCTCGAATGGCCCGACGGCGAGAAGCGAACCGGGTGGCTGGCCTCGGAGAGCCATTGTCCGAGCACTGTCACAACCTGCCCGTAGGATTGCGAGCAACGGCTCCGCAGGGCATATTCGGCGGCGGTTGCCGGGGGTTGCGATGAGACGGGAAGCAAGAGGCGTTTCGCTCCGGTGGGTGCTGGTCGCGGCGATCCTGGTCGGTGGCTGTGGGACCAGGAGCGATCTGCGCCGGCCCGACCGGGACACGGGCCAACTCGACACCGGCCTCGACACCGGTACCGACACCGACACGGATACCGACCCCGACCGGCCCGAGGTCGCCGACTGCGGGTTCACCTACGATCAGCAGTTCTCGGCCCGCAAGCGCACCCCGTCGCTGCCCCTGCGCCCGATCCCGCCCACGGGCGATGGCGGGACCGTCCACGCCGAGCCCCCTCCGCCCTTCACCTACCGGTTGGACAGGGGTGCGGGGTACAGGAACGGCCTGGAGATGCCGGGCTACTCCGACACCATGCCCCTCTTCGAACGAGCGGTCGCCTGGGAGGAGCCCTACCGCTGCTATGAGCTTCCCAGCGGCGCCGAGATGCTCACGGAATCCGAAGCCTGGGGGCTGTGGCGCGACATCGCCAAGCTCACCACCGGCGTCCAGCCCGACACCTCTCCGGGAGCCCGATTCGTGGTCGGTCTCCGCGGGGCCTACCCCGGCACCTTTGCCTGGCACGGCAACACCCCGGATCGATTCAACGACACCCTCGCCCTGCTCTGGACGGACGACGACGGCACCCGGCACGTCCGCGAGTTCCCGGTGAACGTCGACGTGGGCGCGTGGGACCACGGGTGGGAGAACTCCTCCTCGCTCCGCCCCAACCGGCGCTACCGCTACGCGGACGGCTGGCACGGTACCTACAACGCACTCGCCATCGTGGAGGGCGACTACCTGGTCCGGGACGACACCAACAACAACGGCCATTGGGACAGCGATCGCAATGGCTGGCTACCACCTTTGGGCGTCGACGACTACGATCGCACCGGGTACGGCCACAACATCCACGCCGCCTCGGTGGATGCCCCATTGGGCAGCGCCGCGGTGAATGTCTGGTCGGGGGGGTGCCAGACCATCCCGGGCATGGCGAATTGGACCGAGTTCATCACCAACGCCTGGGTCGAGTTGGCCCACCCGGTCGAATACTCCCTGGTCGATGCTCGCGACATCGCCCCGGAGGTGTGGGCCCCGTGCACGCCGGACGGCACCCATGCGTGCCCCTGGCACATCGGGGCGCTGCCCTTCGAGCACGACGACGACACCTCCATCGCCGCCAGCGACGACTTCGACGTCTACAACTGCTCGGCGGCAGACGAGTCCGGTCCGGAGGTGGTGTACGTGCTCACCCTCGACCGCTCCGGCACCCTGCACGTCGAGGTGGACTGCGACGATCCGGTGGTGGACGTCGACGTGTACCTGCTCGACGGCGACGATCCGGACGCCTGCCTGGACCGCGACCACTGGGGGCTGGCCCACGACATCGGTCCAGGGCGCTACTTCGTGATTGTGGACACCTACGTGGACGACAACACCGTCCTCGACGGCGAGTACCGGCTCGAGGTGTGGTTGGAGTGACCCTCGGCCGCAACCCGAAATAGGTGGGTTTCATGCCCGCCAACGGCCCCTCGCTACGGACCTTGGGCACCCACGTCATCAGGGACGACTGAGACCCGTGGAAGGGGCATTCAGTCGCAGCCATGTTTCGGCGGCGACCTGACGTGTCAGCCTATCGGTGTTCCGGCTCCGCCATCCAAGTAGGGATGTTGCGCTCGCCGTGCAGTATCCGCCAGACATCGATGTGATCGTGGCGTTCAAGGTAGAAGACGAGGTGCGGATAGCGCTTGAGCGGCCAACATCTGAGGCCGGGCAGATCCAATTCAAGGGCATAGCGAGGA
>JAFDJI010000158.1 GCA_019307545.1 Deltaproteobacteria bacterium
CCACGAATGCCTCCGCTCCGAAACGCAAGCGGAGGTTCCCCGAACGGAACCCGTCGAGAGCCAAACCGGCAAACCCGTATCCCCTCGTTCCTTCCGAGAACCGCAGCCCCGGACCGGCACGGACCGACAGGGCCCATGGTGCCTCGTGGTCGGTGACGAACAACCGCACCGCGCCCCGGACATGCGCCTCGAACCCCTCGGGGAACACGCCTCCGAGGTCCACCGAGACCTCGCCCCGCAGGCGGTCGTCCGACCACGCGATGCCCCCACCGATGCCCGCCGCCCGCAGGTCCGTCCCGGTGGAGCCGTACCAGTGCACGTCCCCGGAGGGCGCCGCGTGGGCGGGCAGCATCAGCGCGAGCCCGAGAAGAGTGCAGACCATTCGGAGCGACACCTCACCTCAGGGCGCGGCGGCCAGCTTGAACTTGACGAGCCGCGCGTTGTGGATTCCCTCGAACTGCCCCTCCAGCACCGTGCCATCCTCCGACAGGGTGGCAGTGTACCGCCCCGCGTCGAAGGCCTCGACCTGATCCTCGAGGGTCAGTACCCGGCGTTCGGGATCATAGGCTCCCGCGACCGGGGTCTCCACCGCGTTGGCGCCGTAGCGCACCGAAACGGTGCCGGTGATGCGATCGAAGGTGCCACGCAGCGAGAACGTCGCCACCCGTCCTCCGAAGGCCCCGGTCCACACCCCCAGGGGGCGCTCGAGGGCCTCGGAGGTCCCGGGGGGCGCCACATCCGGGGTTTCGGCCGGGGGGGCCGAAGCGGTCGGCACGGCAGCAGGTGCTGGTTCGGTCGCCACCGTCGTCCCCGAGGGCGTAGTGGAGGGTGCGTCCTCGGCAGGTGTCGCGGTGGACGCGGGATCCCCCGCAGGCGCCATCTCGTCCGGAATCTCCTCCACGCTGGCGACCGCCGCCGTCGTCTCGGGGACCTGCTCGTCGGCACTCGGAGCCACCGGCTCGTCCGGAGCATCGGGAAGCATCAGGATCGCTGCGAAGGTGCCACCCCCGAGGAGCAAGACGGCCACTGCGACGACCAGTGCCAAACGGCCCCGCCAAGGGCGGCGTGGCGGCACGGGCACCACGCGCGCCTCCTCCGGCAGGTCGCTCAACAGGAAGGTGGTCGCGATGGTGGTGGCCTCCACCCACTCCGCGGTAGGCGCCCAACCGGCCGGGCTCGGCCCCATGATTCGTTCCGAGGGAGGCGGGAAGGTCCTCGGGTCGAGTGGGTCGGGCGCGACGGCGGCGGCAACGTCGAGGACCGCGGCAATGGCCTCGGCCATGGTGCCTGCATCTTGGTAGCGCAGATCCGGTTTGTAGCGGGTGGCGCGTAGCAGGACCTCCCTCACCGCTTCCGTCACCCCGGCCCAACGCAGGCTCTCGGGGTCGGCTGCGAACAGGTCCACCGGGTTGTCGCCGGTGATTAAGTAGTAAAGGGTGGCGCCCACGGCATACAGATCCGCAGCCGGGCCGACCGATCGCGCATCCAACCGCTGCTCGGGGGCCATGAATGCCAGCGTGCCAAGGGCCACTCCGGTTCGGGTGGAGCGGAGCGCATCGTCCTCGCTCAGGAGGGCCACCCCGAAGTCCGCGAGAAGGGCCAACCCATGACCGTCCAAGAGGATGTTGTGGGGCTTGACGTCACGATGGACGATCCCCTGCGCATGTGCCGCAGCGAGCGCGGAGAGTACCTGGAGGCCGTAGCCGAGCGCGCGGGTCTCGGACATCGGGCCCCGCTGGTCCACCAACGAGGCGAGGTTTCCGCCCTCGGCCAGGTCCATGACGACGTAGTACTGCTCGTCCTGCTGGCCGATGTCGTGCACCCGGAGGATGTGGCGGTGGTCGAGGCCCGCCATCGCCCGCGCTTCGGCCCGGAGCCGGGTGCGGTAAACCTCCGGCACTTCGGTTTCGGCGTGCAGGACCTTCACGGCCCGTTGGACTCCGAGCTCGGTGTCCTCGGCCCGGTAGACAATGGCGCTCGCACCCACGCCGAGGGTCTGCTTGAGGACGTATCGCCCCTCAGCCAGGTTACCCAGGTCCTCTTCTGGTGTGGGCTCGCTCACTCGACCCGGGCATCCAGGAGACGCGCCCGGATGTAGCGGCGGCGTTTCTCGACGAACCAGGGGTCGAAGCCCGCCCCCTTCACCTCGCTGCGCAACCGGTACACGAGCACGTGCAGCTTGTTCTCGTCACGCGCGCCACGGCCCCAGATTCCCGTGAGGACCTCCGAGTCCGCGACCCATCCCAGATCACTTCCCTTCAGCCCGCTCTCGTTGTCGGACGCCCACTTCCGGGCGAGCAGGTAGAGCAGGATGGCGCGGTTGGCAGCCAAGACGCGGTGCACGCGGTCGGCGCGTTGGTCTCTCAGGGCGGCCTCGGGGCCGGTCGCCCCATCGAGGGTGGCGACCAGGGCGTAGGGATACCGCTCGGAAACCGGCGAGGCCGTGGCACCTGCCAGGGCATCGCCCTCACGCAAGCAGAGTTTCCGACCCGCCACCTCGAAGGGCTCGTCGACCTCCAAGGGGCGGTCCTCGGTGCCGTGCCCAACCCATACCTCGCCGTTCTCGAACACCAGCAGGGTGGCTGGCTCCTCCCCCTCCTCGGCTGGACGGATCGGGAACCGATCCGACCCGATGGGCACGCACACGCCGCTGGCGAGATCCTCCAGCAGGTAGATGGGGGCCGGCGCGTGGGACCCCGCCACCTCCTCGGCCTGGACCATCAGCACCGTGTCGGGGCCGAGCTGGATCCGATCGCCGGGGTTGACGGTCGCAGTGCCCTGGAGGCGCTCGCCATTCAAGAGGGTGCCATTGCGGCTCCCGAGATCACGCACCTGCAGGGTGTCTCCGTCCCTCCACACCACCGCGTGGTGCTTGGAGACCATGGGGTCGTTGATCACCAGGTCGTTGGCAGGCAGTCGACCGATCTGGACGGAGTGCCTCACGACCCGATGGGTATGGGCGACCCGATCTCCCTGCACCAACTGGAGTTGGAACGCCAAGGTGCGAGTCATGGCTCCCCTTTCGAGACCCCGAATGTACACCAACCCATGCCGACCGAGCACCCGAACCGCCAATTCCGGTCCCAAGGCAGACACGCAGGCGATGAAAGATCGGTGTCAGAGCGGCCCTTCCGCGGGGGCTATAGTCCTGACCCCATATCGCCGGGGAACGCACGCATGCGCTCCACCCGAAGACACAGGGAGTATTGAGATGGACGTCGAAACCCTGAGATCCTGGTACGAAATGGCGTGGCCCCTCGCCAGCAGTGTCCTGCTCGGCATCGTCATTCTGGTGGTGGGCTGGATGGCCAGCAAGTGGGCCCAGAAGCTGACCCACCGCGCAGCACAGCGCTCGAAGCTCGACGAAGCGCTCGGCCGGTTCTTCGCAAGCATCGCCCGGTACACCGTGCTCGCGGCCACCGTGATCGCGGCCCTCGGCGCCGTCGGGGTGGAGACCACCAGCCTCCTGACCGTGTTCGCCACCGCCGGCCTCGCCATCGGCCTCGCACTGCAGGGGAGCCTGGCCAACTTCGCGGCTGGGGTGATGATCCTGTTCTTCCGCCCCTTCGACCTCGGAGACAAGATAACGGCCGGCGGGCACACCGGCGTGGTGGACGACATCGGGCTGTTCGCCAGCACCTTCATCACCCCGGACAACGAGACGATCGTGATCCCCAACGGCGCGATCATCGGGGGCAGCATCGTGAACTTCACTCGCCAAGGCACCCTGCGCGGGGGCGTCGGCGTCGGCGTCGCCTACGGTACCGAGGTCCCCAACGCCATGGAGGTCCTCCTCCGCGCAGCGAAGCGGACTGATCTCGTCCTCGTCGATCCGGAGCCGCACATTGCCCTGGAGGGCTTCGGGGCCAGCTCGGTGGACTTCACGGTGTACGCGTGGACGAAGGCGGGCGACTACCTCGCCATGCTCCACAACCTGCGCACCACGATCTACGAGGAGCTGAACGCGGCGGGCATCGAGATCCCCTTCGACCAGGTGGTGATGCACAACGCGCCAGCGGACGAGGCGCAAGCCGCCAAGTGAACCGCGCCGCCTCCTACCGACCGGGGCCGGTCACCGGAGCCCGGTCGGTCGTCTGTTGGATCCCAATGGAGCGGAGCGAGGGGCAGATGTAGGAGAGATGTAAGGGTCCCGTCCCGCCGACCGGGCCATGCTCGACACGCCTCGCGAAGGGGTGCCGTACCATGACGTCCAAGAAGCTCCTAATCGTCTCCCTGGTCACCCTGTGGTACGGCGGCATCGTGTTCTCTGCGTCCTGGCTCGCGGGTTGACGACGTTAGCCCTGCGCGGCGGTTCCTCCCACTCCCTGCTTGCTTCTCATTCCGGGTGGGCCGCCGCGCTTCGGGGCCAGAGGTGACCGCGACCCCGGCGTCGCGATCTGCGGCGCCGGGGGCGGGATGACGGTGAGCCGGCGACTGGATGACGACACCGCCTCCACCGACTACCCGTGGGGCTCGCCCCCCGAGGCGCTGGAGGACCTCGACGGCCTGTTCTTCGAGATCCTCGAAGCGCTGCGGAGCTGCACCCCCAGCGACCTGGTGGAGATCGACCCCTCCTGCGCACCCTTCGACTGGTAGGCACCTCCCCCGCCTCGCCCCCGCGGTCGACCCGATGTACCCTCGGACGCCTCCACCTGCGGAGCGGCTCGTGAACCCATGGCGTCTGCCGATCTGGACCCTCCTCGCCCTCTTCGCATGCAGTGGGGCGGAACCCGAGGACACCTGGGACGAACTGCCCCTCCACGACCGGTGCTTCGAAGGCCTCGGCGACGAGAGCCGGGGGCTCCCCGACTACGACCAGTTCGATCCAGTGGTCGGCCGTCACTGCTCGGGCACCGACCACCAGGACATCGACGGGGTGGAGCAGGTGGTGTTCCTCGGCGACTCGGTGACGGTGGGCACCCCTCCCACCACCGAGGTCGAGTTCTACCGCACCCGCCTGCTCCGGCAACTGGAGGAGCGGTTCGGACCCCTCGCGTCCCGGAGTTGCGCTGAATTCGGCGCCCGCAACGACGACCTGCTCCTCCCACCCCGCCAGCAGATCCTCGAGTGCTTCCCCGCCACCCAGGACCTCACCACCCTGGTGGTGATGACCATGGGGGGCAACGACATGTTCGCGGCCGCCGAGGACATGCGGGATGGCGCCTCTGCGGAGGCGATCATGGCCGACGTCGCGCGGGCAGGAAGCCACTTCCGCGACGCCATTGCCTGGTTCGACGACAACGCGTCCCTGTTCCCGGCCGGGGTGTTCGTGGTCTTCGGGACGATCTACGAGTTCACCGACGGCGAGGGCGACCTGGGTTCCTGCCCGGGCGCCCAACTCCTGGGCTTCTCCGGCACCATCCCGGAGATGCGCGACGCGTACATCGCCATCAACGAGGAGTACGTCTCGATCGCGGTCGACACCCAACGGGACGTGATCTTCATGCTCATGCACTTCTGCGGTCACGGGTTTCACGCCGGAGACCCCGACAACGAGTGCTACCGGGGTCCCGACGCCGAGACCTGGTTCGACGGCACCTGCCTCCATCCGACATCTGACGGCCACCGGAAGATCGCCGAGATGTTCTTCGACGTGGTGAGCGAGTAGCGTCGGGCGCCGCGGATCAGCGCTTCGCTCTCTTCGAACGGGACTTGGAGTCCTCGCGGGCCAGGCGAGCACGGCGCTTGCGTCGCGCATGGAGCCACGCGACAAGGCCGGCGCCGACGAGAACGAACCCAGGGAGCGCGGTGCCGCCGGCACTGATCGCGATCAGCGCGATCGCGTCCGGCGTCCACAGCCACACCCCCACCCCCGCCACGACCGCCGCGATGAAGTTCGCCAGACCAGGGAGCACCAGCAGCAGCACCGCGAGCCATCCCCGCAACGGTGCGATCAGGGCTCCCAGCAGGGCGGTCAGGGCGAGGACCACCAACCACACGGCCGGAACGCCGAAGGCCAGCGCCGCATACCCGATCGACTCCAGCCCACCCCCACCGTCCCACCCCAAGGGGTCCTCCAGGGCCGGGACCAGGAACCCGATGAACACCGCCGCTACCCACCCGGCCAACAGGGCGCCGAACAGCGCGGCGGCGCGGGCGACCAAGGTCAACAGAAGGTTCACCGGTCCGCTCCGTCCCAGTGGTCGCGGGTCGCCTCGACCCCCCACACCACCGGATCCAGGCCTTGGCGAACCCACGCTCTCGCCTTGGGCCTGGGACGCATCCAGGTGGCGGCCGGCGGCCCGAGCACCCCGTACCAGGACACCGCCGCCCGTCCGGCGCGGCTCCGGCGCAGTCGACGGTCCCGGAACTCTCGCAGCACCTGGACCTGTGCGGCAAGCGGGGTGCCCCAGGCCGCGGTGGCCACGAAGCAGTCGGTGAGATCGGTGGCGGCGCCGCCCGAGACCACCCAGGCCGTCGCCTCCTTGTCGAAGGAGGTGGTCGACTCGACGATGAACCCGGTGCCGTCGCTCCCCTTGAAGTACCGGCTGGTGGCTGCCTCTCCCGGCTTGATCGCGCGGCCCAGCCAGCCGTCCACGATGAATGCGTCGGGGCCCCAGGTAGAGGGGTCGTCGGGGTCGGCGCCGTCCGCGATGCCCCAGATCGCGAACTCGTGGCCCGGCGCGGTGAAGATCCGCACGTTGCCCGCCACCCCGGCCTGCTGGAGGATGTAGTAGGCGGTGTTGGCGTGCTCGCTGCACTGCCCAAGCTTGTTTTCCCAAGCCCAGGTGGCGGTGGCGGCGTAGTCGAAGATTCCCTGGTCCCTCCAGGCCTGGAACTTCTTGTCGGACGTCTCCCACAGGTACTCGCCGGCCCCCAGCGGGATCCAGTTCTCGACCAGGGTCATCCGCTCGGGGCTGTTGAGGTTGGTGATCCGCTTGTCGAGAACCCCCGCCAGCCACTGCGCGGTCTCCTGCCGGGGGCGCCCCTGGGCCTCCATCGCCTGCAGCCAGCCGACCGCATACTCAAGCGTCGGCACCTCCGAGGGCTGGGGCCACTGGACGAAGGGGTCCGGAGGACCGGCCCCCACCGACTCGGTCGAGAGGGGGTCGTCGGCCATGGCAGGTGCAGCCGCGAGCAGGAGCAGGAGCGAGAGAACGACGCGCACGAATCTCCCCATGTGCAATGAGCGTCCAGTCTACCCCGCCCGTGGGGGCGCCGGCGCCAGAACCGGTGCGCGCCGCGCCCGTTGCCAACATGGGTGTGGTCTCGTCATGCCTGGCACTCGCCTGTGAACCGCACCGTGGAGGCGCTAGAGTGCGGCGTGTCGGAGGTTTCGGCCATCGTCGAGGGCGCGCCCAACGGCCTCTTCAGGTTGTTCGGTCCGCTCATGGCCTGGATGGTGAAGCGGTCCGTGGACAAGGACTACGCGAAGCTCCGGGAGGTCTTGGAGCGGTAGGAGCCCTTGCTGCGGATCAGCATCCCGAGGCGGTTCACGCCCTTTCGCAGAGTCGAACAGCGAGAAAATACTGCGCCGGAGCCCCCCAACTTCAAGTACA
>JAFDJI010000777.1 GCA_019307545.1 Deltaproteobacteria bacterium
TGGACTACGGTACCAACCGCCTCACCGCGGTCACCAGGGACGATCACGGGTTGGAGGAGCGCTTCACCTTCGTGGTGCGCGGGGAGACCGCGGCCGCGGTGGATGCCACCCTCGACGACGTGCCCTGACCCGTCCTACTGGTGGCCCATGAACACCCAGCCGACGGTGTCGCCAGCCGTCTCGAACCCACTTACAGCGATGAAGATCCGGTCGTCATCCACGAAGATCGAGACAGCATCCGGCTCGGGGTCCGGAGTCATGTCGGGGTGCTCGTGGAACAGGATCCGGTCCTCCACTTGAGCGACGTTGGGATCCAGGGTGTCAGGGGGGTCCGTGGGGTCGCCGTACAGGAGCACCACGTCGGTCCCGTTGGGGGGGTCGTCGGCGTCCACCACGACCGCCGCGATGAACAGCGTGCCGTCATCCTTCAGCCAGGCATCCGCGGACACGATGGTCTCGGTGCCGAGGAACGGACCCCAGATAACATCGCCGTTATCGGGGTGCGGACCCGACCACACGGTGACGCCGTCGTCCTCGGTGAAGACCAGCAGCCCGTCGCGCTGGTTCACATCCAGGACGTCGTATGAGTTGCTGTCGTCGGTGCAAGATCTGCCGTTGGGGACACACTCGGTGATGGAGCCGTCTCCGGGGGAGGTGCCTCCCACGGCGAGGTCGTACTCCACGTGACCGCTGGTGCCGTAGGTGTGGAGAACGGCCAGGGTGGCGCTGACCGGCTCGAGATAGCAGGCGATGAACCCCGCGTTCTCCAAGAATTCGGATTCCGCCTCCACATCTTCTACTGCAGGGGTTGGGAAGCCCGCCCCGTCCTTGGCCACCGCGAACTGGATCGCGTGCGTTCCACACGCTGCGGCCCAGTACTGGTCCGACGTGTCCTTGATGATGTCGAAGTCCTGGTGGTCCAGGTCGAACGGACTCTCAAACCGCTGCATGGTCGTGTTCGCGCTGTGGAGTTGGATGGAGTAGTTGTTCGAACTCTCGCTCCAGTCTGCCCGCTGTAGGCGGAGCTCATTGATGTTGTTGGCGGTCTTGAAGAGGGCGCTGGCCACGAAGAGCCGGTCCGCCTCCCCGGTGAGCGCGACGCCGTCGCCTATTGGCTGTTGTTGCCCGGTGAGCCCGTTGAACCAGACCTTTGTGGTCACCAAGCCGCTGCTGTTGGCGACGGCTGGGTCGAAGGTAAGGACCAGGCCAGGGTTGGGGGCCGGGTCGGAGAGGGAATCGAGATCTTCGAACTCCTCCGCGACCACGCTGAGGAGGTAATGGCGGTCGGTGGCATCGAGCACCGGCACGCTGGGCCCGGTCCAGCTGAAGCTGCTGAACTGGAACGGCGCGCCGTCGTCCAGGGTGTCGCAGTCCTGGTCGATGGCATCACCCACCTTCTCCAGGGCGGTCGGGTGGATTGTCGATGTTTCGTCGTCGCAATCGTCGCCGAGGTGCCCAGTGCAGGCGCTGACCACCGACCCGTCGCACTCGTAGGTGTCGTGGTCCTTGTCGTAGTCGCTGTCGGCGACACAGTCCTGGTCCACCCCGTCGTACCAGGTCTCGGTGGCGCCGGGGTTGACCGCGGCGGCGCCGACCGGCTGGCCGCCGTTGTCGGAGGGATCGTCGTCGCAGTCGTCGCCGATGGTCCGGTCGTCGGTCTGACCACACTGCTGCACATAGAGGTTGTAGTCCGAGATGTACACGTCCTCGATGTACCCGTCGCCGTCCCTGTCGTAGTCGTTGTTCCCGGCGCAGTCGTGATCGATGCCGTCGTACCACTCATCCGTCTTCGTGGTGCCGGGGAAGACCTCTGGGTCAGTGTCGTCACAGTCGTCCTGGGGGAGGCTGCCAGTGTAGGTGGCGGCGCCCAGGGGCAGGCAGGCTGGGGGCGGCACATGCCCGTCCCCGTCGAAGTCCCAGTCGTCTTCCGCACCGCAGTCGCTGTCCACACCGTCGTAGGGCGCCTCCGCCGGCGACGCAAAATAGGTGGTGGGCTCCAGGTCGTCGCAGTCGAACTCCGCATTGAGCTCTGTGGGCCAGTTGAGGTTCAGGTGGTCGACCACCAAATCCCAATCCGCCTGCAGGATGCCGGGATAGTTGTCCCCGTCCTGGTCGATGACGTCCTCCCCGTCGCAGTCCTGGTCGATGCCGTCGTACCACATCGCCGGAGTACCCAGCTCGTCCTGGGCGGGGTTGCGGTCGGCGCGGGTCTCGTCGCAGTCAGCCTGCTCCCCGGGTGCCAGGTCCGGGCAGGTGGTTCGAGCGACGAACGAGTCGTTGTCCTCGTCGAGGCAGGCCACGTGATCATCGAAGGTCTGTTGGCTCACCCACACGCAGCCGTTGAGCCCAACTGCGAACAGGAGTACCGCGATCGTCGCCAGGGGCGCCCTCTCCAGCGTAACCATTCACTCCTCCACGGCAGGCACTCTAGCACGGCCCGCGCGGGATCCGCACGATGGCCGGCCCACCGCGCGATTCGACCGGAAAGGTACCATCGAACGACACGGGCGTGGGGTATTCAGCGCCAGAAAGGGGGGACACGTCCCACAAAGGCGCCGTTCCCACGCCCCT
>JAFDJI010000159.1 GCA_019307545.1 Deltaproteobacteria bacterium
CCCAGCGCCTGCTCCGAGTTGGCGCGCACCGCGCCCGCCGATTCCGTGATCTTGCGGGACGCCTCCACCAGGGAGCCGAGCGTGGCCTGGGCCTCGACGATAGCGGCCGACTGGCGGTTGGCACCCTTCTGTTGCTCCCCGGCCATGGCCAGAAGCTCTGAAGTGGCGGCGTTCACCTGGCTCGCCATCTGCTGGATGTGACGGACGAGGTCTCGCAGCCCGACGAGCATCTCCCGGGTCACATCCGCCGCGTCGCCCTCCCCCTCGACCTCGACGGTGAGGTCACCCTGCGAGATCTGCCGTGCGGCGACCATGACGCTGGCGGTCTCCTCCATCCGGACCCGGAGGGCGTCGAGGACAGCTTCCTGACGTGCGGTGAAGAACCACATCGCCACGGCGATCGTGATCATGATCATGACCAGGGTCACGGACGTGCCGATGGCTGCTTCAGGGTCGCGAAACTCCCCTTGGCCGTTGAGGAGGCCGAACACGGTCAGCAGGGCGCACAGGGCCGTAAGGGCGGCTGCGGAGCGGCGCCCGGCGACGAATCCCACGCATACGATGGCCACCAGGAAAACGAAGAAGGAATCGTTGACCATGGTGTTTCGCCCATCTGGACCGACCTCCGGGAGTACCGACGCGGCGAAGATGGCGAGCACCGCACCGTAGAAGAGGATCTGGGCCCCGAGCCGATGTCGCCAGACCCAAGACATGCCGGTGGCAACGGCCTCGAGCACCAGGATCGTCCCGATGGTGGCGAAGGTCACGACGTCTCCTCCGGAGAGCGCATAGACGCCTGCGACCACCAGGGTCGCGACCAGGAGTGTTCCCGCGATCACAAGCATGAAGCGTCGCCGAAAGGTCTCGCTCTCGTGCTCGAGATGCTCGATCAGTGAGGAACCGCTCCTGTCCATGGCGCAGCCTCCCGGTTCTGCTCCGGTGCTCTTCGAGGTCTTCCCAGTCGGCCGCGAGCGCCTTCTCTTTACGAGATTAACCACAAATATCAAAAATACTCCAAAAGGTCTCGCGCTGGCCGATGGGAAGACACAAGGCGAACATCGTCGTCGCACCCGACCGCCGACAACAGACTGGAGAAACCACCATGACCCGCGCGTTCGTGCTCTTGACCCTGGCACTCGGTGCCTGTGCCCCACTCGACGATTCCGAAACGGGCGACACTTCGGACTCCGAGACCCTCGTCGTCTGTGGAGAGGTGGGAACGGTCTGTGCAACCCTGCTGGTGCCGTCGGACTACGCTGGAATTCCAGTATCGGTCGCGGTCGCCTTCTACGACGTCCTACCGCCGGTCGGACCACCAACCGTGATCGTCGGCACCGTCGAGGATCCGGAGATCGGCGTAGCGGAGCCCCTCGACCTCGAAATGAACGGGATGGAGGACGAGGAGGGCCAACTGCTTCCCTACGTCGCCCTGTTCAACGAAGGGGGTGGCACCTACATGCCGGTGCCCGGCGTCGACTACATCTGGGAGGGCACGGAGGCGGTGGATGTTGGTGGTGGAGTGGAGCTTGGCGAACTCACGTTGGAGTTGCTCCTCGATTGAGGCGCTTGCCTGGGAGATACCGATGCGCAGACCCCTGTGCTTGATGATGGTCGCCGTGGTGCTCGTTGCTTGTCGGGGCGAGGAAGTCCATGGAGACACGAATGCGACCGACATCGACTTCATCACCGACTGTGGGGATGAGGAATGCGACCTGGAGATCCAGGTCTGCTGTATGGATGGCGCGCATCGCGGTGGGTGCGAAGCGGAAGCCAGCTGCACACACCCCCTCTTCTGCGACGGACCCGAGGACTGCACCGAAGAAGAGGACTGCTGCGGCTCGAGCCAGGGAAACGAGTGTGGCGTGGAGTGCGATCTGGTGGTGTGTCACGACAGCGATGACTGCGCCCATCTACTCGATGCACCGGTTTGCCGGGAGTCGGTGTTCGTCGAGATGAACTACTGCAAGCCCGAGTAGCCCGGCCCTTCGTGAACGGTGTTTTGTCTGGGAGGCGAGTGTGAGTACTAGAGGCCGCCGTAGTTGGTCGCGCGGAGCTTGACCTCAGACACCGCCACCCCTTCTTGGGTACCCGGGTAGGTGTCCACCACCTTCACCTGGACGTCCCCCCAGCCCGATCCGGTGTAGCCGATAATCGGGGGCACCTGGAACCACTGCATCTCGGTGGAGTCCTCCATCACGTACGTGCGGGTCATGTCGTTGGCGATGACCTCGATGGTACGTGGGCGTGCATAGGACTTGGGGCCCGCGCGCACGCCGACGTTGCTGACCCCGAAGCCCTCCGCACGGACCTCGAACGTCTGTCCGCTGCCAACGCCCTCGGAGGCCCAGAAGGTGCTCTCGTTCTCGTCGACGAGGTTCTCGGCGCCGTGGCCCTCGGCGACTGATTCGGGTGGGTGCAACAGTCGAGCCGGCGCTTCCATCTCGCCAAGGTGGAACAGGACTTCGGACACTGCCAGGTTGGGGTAGTCCTTGCCGAGATACACCTCTTGGATGGTGAGCCGAACTTTCCCGCCAAAGATCTCGTTTCCTACGGCAATGTCGGGCAGGTCCACCACTTGACGCCCGCGACGGTCCTCGAAGGTGACGGAGTGCTCCAGCACCCGCTCCCCATCCCCGCGCCCCTCGTCGAACACCTCGACCTTGACCGTCTTCGCGCGCGCATAGTCGAGGAACTGGTCTTCACTCGCATCCCAACCGATGATCATCTCGAGCTTGTCGACCGTGCTCTTGGGGATGTCGACCTCGAACCAGGAGCCCTGGTTGTCATTCTCTGGGTTGACCATCCAGCAGGTGGCGGGGTCTCCATCGAGCGCAGAGGCTGCGTTCCAGTGGTTCGAGCCCAGCCGGGTCTCCTTCTTGAAGGAGGAAACCCGGAAACCGCCGAAGGCCACGGCAGGCAGGAGGGTCAGGACGGCGAGAAAGGTGATACGGCGCATCGCGCCTCCCTTGTAGCGTGGAGCCCGGGCAACCCCACTAACCGACGGGCACGGACCCCTGTGTCCGACTGACGAACCCCTGACGCGCTTCGCGGGTTCCCCTCGCTCCGAAGGTGGCATGTGGTTGGGCCTGCTGGCCCTTCTTGGCTACTCCCGTCTGAGGATGCGGAACTCCACCCGGCGGTTGGTGGCCCGCCCCTCGTCGCTCTCGTTCTCGGCCACGGGCGTGGACTCGCCGAACCCTACCGGGCTCAACCGCGAGGACTCGACCGACGCCCCCAACAGGTACTCCACCACCGACTCCGCGCGGCGCTGCGACAGTTCGAGGTTGTAGCCATCATCACCGATGCTGTCGGTGTGACCCTCGACCTGGATCAGCGCCAACTCCGGGTGATCCAGGATGACGGTCCCGATCTCGTTCAGCAGTGGGTAGGACACCGGCTTGATCGTCGCCCTGTCGAACTCGAAGAAGATCTTCTCGGTGATGACGATGTGGGTCCTCTCGATCCGCACCCTGCGCGGCGGGGCCTTGTCCGGACACCCATCCTCGTCCTCGAACTCGTTGAAGTCCTCCGGCCGATCGGGACACTGGTCGACCACATCCAGGATCCCGTCGCCGTCGTTGTCGACGTCGGGACAGCCGTCGGTATCCTCGAAGCCGTCGAAGTCCTCCGGGTCGTCCGGACAGCGGTCCACCTCGTCGCGATAGCCATCGCCATCGCGGTCGGTGACCGGCACGTCATCTGGGCAACCGTCGTCGTCCTGGTAGGCGTTGAATACCTCCGCCTGGTCCGGGCACCGATCGGCGATGTCCAAGATGCCGTCCCGATCATTGTCCGGATCGGGGCACCCATCGGCGTCCTGATACCCGTCGATGTCCTCGGGGTGGTTGGGGCAGCGGTCGTCCACATCCAGGATGCCATCACCGTCGTTGTCCAGGTCCGGGCAGCCATCCTCGTCCTCGAACCCGTCCGGATCCTCGGGGATGTTCTCGCACTTGTCATACTTGTTGGGGATTCCGTCCTTGTCCCGATCGAGGTCGCGCGGGTTGAAGGAGGGTTGGAGCGTGGCCCCCAGGACCACGCGGATGTCGGGCGAGCCTACGCCCGGAACGATGCCGAAACCCGCCGCCCCGTGGATCGTCCACAGCTTGCCGGGCGTGAGCTTCACGAAGGGAGAGACCTCGAGGGGCCTGTTCGCCAGGTCGGGACCGCTGAGCGACCCGAACCCCTCCACCCCAACCTCCACGTTCTTGCTCGGAGACAATCCCAGGGCGCCGCGGTACACCACCTCGTTGCCAATGATGAGGTCCTGGTAGCGCGCCGCGGTCCGGATCTTGTAGCCCACGTTGAGCGCCACCCGGATCAAGTGCTCGCGGGTGCGCACCGGCTGATCCGAGAGTTCCACCACCGCCACTGGCATGGCGGTGACCGACCCCTCCCCCATGTACGAGACATCGGCCCCAGTGGGAAGGGTGAAGTCGCCGTACAGCGCCACCCCGATCGGCTGGTCGTCCAAGTCGAGGATCACGAACTTCGGGGTGAGTCGAATGTCCCCCGGTCCAGCACTGCGGATGTCGCGGTCCACACTCGCATCCCAGGCCGCCCGCAACTCGTAGCCCGACTGCCAGAGGATGATGGGCAGGTCGACCGTGAACGAGAAGATGCCGCCGATGCCTACCCCGACCTGGAGATCGGAGACCGTGCGCACATCGAGGACTCCATCGCCACCTTCGCGCGCAGGTGGCTCCTCCCCCAAGAACAGCCGCTGGTTGTTCGGGGCGAGTAGCAGGAGTGTGTCTTCAGAGTAGTTGCCCCACAGCCCCACCCCGATCTGGAGATGTCGCAGGGTAGAGGCCCCATGGGTGGCGCCATAGCCGTACACATCGGAGTGGGGACGGTACAACTCCGGGTCGAAGGAGTAGTCGAGAGGATCGGGGTCCGACTGGCCCCAAGCCGCGAACGCGAACACGCCGAGTAGAAGGGGAATCACCGGCGCCGCCAGAACAGGGGAAGGAGGACCAGCACCGCCCACCCGTTGCTGTTGCCCTCGCAGGTGGCACCCCCTTCCAGGCGCCCCTCCTGCAGGCGACAGGTCTCGTCGACCTCCTCGTCGCAGTTGTCGTCGATCTCGTTGCCGCAGATATCGTCGGCACCCGGGTTGACCAGCTCATCTTCGTCATCGCAGTCGGCCGGTGGTGCGTACCCATCGCCGTCACAGTCGGGTGTCGCGGTATCCAGGCAGTCCTGGGCGTACGCGTCGCCCGCGAGGAACAAACCCAAGAGGACGAGGCTGACGAGGCGCATGGCCTACACCTCCGGAGGTGGCCGCCCGATACCGGACAGCAGGGGGTATCCGTCCCAGCTGCCGCCATAGGCCAGGACGCCCACCCAGATGGAGCCTATCGCCGGAATGAAGGCGATGGGAAAGAACAACCCACAGGTCACGAAGAGCACCGTGAACACCACCACCAGGCTTCCGAACTGCCAGGATGCGGCCTGGATGCAGTGGTACTTCACGAAACGCGATTCCTGTCCCTTGATCAGGAAGATGATGAGCGGCCCGATGAGGGCCAGAACCAGCCCCGAGAGGTGCGCCAGGAGCGCCAGCATCTTCTCTTCGTCGCTGACCTCGGCCGGCGCGTCTACTGCCGGCGGCGGCTGGGGGGTGTCCATGTTGCGCTCCTACTGCCCAGCGTACTCGATGGAACTGTGATGCTCGATGGTGCCCTCGATCTTGAACCGGTTGTCGAACCAGGTGTCGTCGTTGATCTGCACCTCGATGGTGCCGTGCTCGGGTGCTTCGAAGAAGAACTCCGTCCCCGCAGGATAGATCTGCTGGGCACCACTGTCGCCGGTGAAGCGCAGCAGGAGCATTCCGGCGAGGCATCCCTCGAAGTTGCAGGGCAGGTCCGACCCGAGGGTCGAGCGGTCGGGATCTCCAGCCGCATTGATCCACTTCCCACGCTTCTCGATTTGGTAGTAGTCCAGCGAAGAGGTGCGGATGCGCACCTTGTCGAACTGACAGACCTTCGCGGGGATCTGCCATTCGTGCCCGATGTCCAGGTAGTCGAAGAGTTGGTAGTCGAGGGGAGCGTACCGGCAGTACCCTTCGGTGAGCCGGCCCGGGGCCTCCCGAAGCCACCTAGCCCAGACGATGGTGTCTCCCCCGGCGGCCATCGCGGTGCGGCACCGCTCCAGGTTCTCCAGGGCCACCTCCTCGATGAGCGTGGGTTCCCCGAACATCACCGTCTCAAACGCGGTGATGTTGCCGCTGTCGAAGGAAACGCCATCACCGCGCTCTCCGCGCCACTGGGAGATCATGGTCTCCAGAACGGCCTGGCGAGCAATCCGCCGATCACCCGGACCCATCTGGGCAAAGGCGGGCGGATGATAGCACTGGCCTGGCCAGCCCTCCTCGCCGTGCCAGCCCTCCAAGGGCTTGGCCGCATTGACCTTCTTCCCCCCTCCGCACCCCGCGACCAACGCGGTTGCGATGATCCACAGCACGACTGCCCTCATCGCTCACCTCGAGTGGGCAGCCACCATACCCTTCCAAACGCGCAAATGCACACGGCGCCCGAGGATCTACCCCGGACGCCGTGGGTGGAGCCCACGGCACAGCCGTTCGAGCCTAGATCTTGCCTACCAGGAAGAAGGCCGTGATGAACGCGAAGATGACCAGGGACTCGATGAATGCCAGGCCCGCGAACATCGGTACCGTGATCTTGCCAGAGGCCTGTGGATTGCGCGAAATGCCTTCCAGCGCTGCACGAATGGCGTTGCCCTGGCCGAGCCCACCACCGAGCACGGCCAAGCCCATGGTGAGTCCCACGCCGAGTCCAACCAGGCCTTTGTAGTAGGTCGGATCGGTCGCGCCTTCCTGAGCAAACGCGTCGGGCGCCAGCATGAGCAAGACCGCCATCGCAGGCGCTACAGCAAGCCACTTCTTCATGATCTCCTCCAGACGGAACGGATACGCCCCGCGCTAATGCGCTTCATGGTCGTGTTGGGGGACGGCCATCGCGATGTACATGGTGGTGAGCAGGGCGAAAATAAACGCCTGCATGAACGACACGAACAGGGCCAGCGCCAGGAAGGCCGCTGGCAGCACGGGCGCCACGAGTTCGCTCATCACCGTGAACACGGTGTGGTCGCCAAACATGTTGCCGGTAAGACGAAGAGACAGGGTGAGCGGCCGGAAGAGGAGGCTGATCACCTCCACCGCGAACAACAGCGGCGCCGCCCACAGCATGGGCCCCATGAGGTGCTTGACATACCCCACCGGGTCTCGCGTCAAACCGATGATGTTGAACAACAAGAACACCATCACCGCCATGCCCACGTTGGTGTTGATGTTGTCGGTGGGCGGGATGAAGCCCGGCACGATGGACATGACGTTGCAGGTGAAGATGTAGAGGAACAGGACCGCGATGAAGGGGAAGAAGGTCTTGATGTCCTTCGCCTGCATCATGTCGCCCATGATGTTCATGGTGCCCTGCGAGTAGACCTCCATCGCGTTCAGGGG
>JAFDJI010000778.1 GCA_019307545.1 Deltaproteobacteria bacterium
GCACCGTCGGGGACGGACAGGTCGAGCCCGAGGCCTTGGATGACGGTCTCCTCGTAGGCGCACTCGTCCACGACGCCGTCACAGTCGTCGTCCCTACCGTTCCCCGGGTCTTCGACCATGCCCGGGTGAACCAGGGGGTCGGTGTCGTCGCAGTCGCCCTCGCAGGTGGAGAACCCGTCCTCGTCCTCGTCCAGGGCCTCGACCGAGCCGTCGGCATCGTCACAGTCATCGCAGTCGTTGGAGCCGTCCTGGTCGTCGTCGCCCGCGTGAAGGTCCGGATCCCCATCGTCGCAGTCCGGCCCGCCACAGGCGGCGCTGAGTGCGCCGTCGCCGTCCAGGTCGTCCCAGCAGCACTGGCCGTTGACCTCACCCGGGCTGCCGTACAGCCCCCCCGGAAGCGCCTGAACCCCGTCGCACCAGTATTCGGGCCAGTCGTTGAGCCCTCCCGCCTTGGCTCCGTAGTACTCGCCCCCGAAGCTCATCGTGGCCCCGACGCCGAGGACGCTGCGCCAGCCGAACTCCTCCACGTCGTACGCCACCCGATCGCCACCGCCACCATCAGCTCCGAACGTCTTCCGGTCGGAGAAGTAGAGGTACCCGTACGCGATGGGTGACAGGTCGACCTCGGCGTCGCTCCACAGGTAGTCGAAGACGATGCCGGGGTTGTGCTCCGGGTCGTGGGTCGTACCGAAGACCAGGACCTCGCCGGGGTCGAACAGCAGGTGCTCCTTGACCCAGAACAGCCCGCTGTCCCGGTAGTCCGCGCTCCAGCCGATCAGGTCGATCGTCCTCGGCCCAAGGCCCCACGGGTTGTCCGCCGTGTTGTTGTAGACCTCGAACCAGGACAACGCCTCCCAGGGCGGTGAGCCCGCGACGAGGATCTCGGTGATCACGACGTCGCCGAAGGTCAGCGCATCCTCGTCGACCCAGCGGTCGCAGTCTTCATTGACCAGGTCGTAGAGGTCGGGGGCCGCGGGGTGGATGTTGGGATCCGTGTCGTCGCAGTCCTCCTCGGACTCGGCGCAGTGCGGATGGATCGGGGAGCCGTACCCATCGCCGTCGTCGTCGGGGCACATCGGCATCCAGACGGACAGGGCGTAGATGTGGTCCGCCGCGCCCTGCGGATCACCGGGCTCCTCGACGGCGAGGTAGTAGGTCCCCCCGACCGAAAGCGGTCCAACCTCCAAGTGCGGGTCCGCGCTGCTGGTCCCGGCGACCAGGCTCCCCGTCGGATCGTACAGGGTGACGGTGAGGGAACCGGCTCCGGAGCCAGCCTCGGCGGCCCACACGTCGATGATCACCGGGTCGTCCTCCTCCGCGAAGAACGTGAAGAAGTCGACATCCGCCTCACCGGGATCGTCGTGGAACGGGTCGGCGGCGTCGATCACCCCGCGCACGGTCTCGAGGGGGATGATCACGGTCGGGGGGTTCTGGACGAGCAGGCTGGTGAGATCCTGGGACCAGGGAGCGCCGTCCGCGCCGTTCGGCTCCACCTCGGTGCGGCACCCGATGTCGGTGTAGGCGGTCGTCTCCGCGGGAGACGGGCTGTGGACGCGCAGGTAGTACACCCCGTCGTTCCAGACCGCGTACCCCTCCTCGTCGCAGCCGACCGGGTCGACCATGGCGGCGTGGGAGACGAAGCGCGGATCCGGGCTGGCGTAGGCGCCATTGAACACGTCGGGCTTGAACCAGTTCACCGAGCAGTCACCCGGATGGGTGAAGTACCACCCGCCGTACCAGAGGTCCTGGCCAGCGAGGGTGTCCGTGTCGTGCACCACGGTGCAGGGCGTGGCGAGGTGGTAGCGCAGGGTGTGTGCCTCGGTCTCGGACCAGATCGGGCCCCAGGCGTCGGCGACCACGTGGCCCCGATCTCCCGGCAGGGGCAGGTCGCCGCCCACCGTCACCAGCCGACCGTGGGTGAAGTTGTCCGGGGTCAAATCCTCGTCGTCGACGTGGACGAGCGCCTCGTCGTCCCGAACCGTCAGGCAGTATCGGAAGTCGGGCCCGCCGAGGCCCTCCCGATCCTCGACGGAGACGAAGGCCCACTGCCCGACCGTCGGCAAGGTCGCGCGCAGGTGGGAGTCGCGCACGCAGGTCGACCCCTGGGGCCCGTAGAACGGGTCGCACGCCGCGTCGTCGTTCTGGTCGTACAGAACGAGGTCTTCACCGTCCATCAGCCAAAGCGCGACGACCGAGTCCAGGGCCGAGCCGCGCCGCTGGGCGTCGATCCGAACCGACACGGTTTGCAGTGCTCGGGTGGTGCGGAACGCGAACCAGTCCAGGTCTCCTGCAGGGTCGATGGTGCCGCAGTGGATCCGTTCGCTGCTCGGGACCAGATCCTCCAGGGGATCGGCGTCGGCCGACACGTCGTTGGGCTCGCTCTCGACCACCGGCGTGGCCTGGGCGCCGCCTAGGGGCAGACCACAGGCGAGCACCACTGTCAGCACGCCGAGGTGCCGACGACGCAGGGCCAGCCCGAGGATCGCGAACCCCACGAGCACCCCGGGTGCGCCGGCCCCATGGCCGCAGCCGCACCCCTCCGGTTCCTCTGGCTCGGGCTCCTCGCA
>JAFDJI010000779.1 GCA_019307545.1 Deltaproteobacteria bacterium
GGCAGGGGCCGGGCCCTGCGGCGAGCACCCCGGTGGTGAGGGCCATCGGGGCGCATGGCCCCGCGAGGCAGCGGATCGAGGATGCGGACCTCGAGACCGAGGCGCTCGCCAAGCCCTTGTGGGTCCTCACCCGCCTCTACCTGCTCGGCGACGTACAGCGCCTGATCCAGGAACGCGTCGACCACCGCGTCCGCAAACGGCCGGAACACCCCGCGCGAGGTCACCGCCCACATGAGCACCGTCGTGAACCCGACCAGGAGCACGATGCCGAGCGCGATTCGGGCACGCAGGCTCACGAGTCGGCCCGGGGGGCGCGGGCCGGGGGGCGCGGGGTACCGTGTAGCCCACCCCGCGCACCGTCTTGAGCCAGGTCGGGTTGCGCGGATCGTCCCCCAGCTTGCGACGGATGTGGCTCACGTGGACATCGACCGAACGGTCGAAAGCGGCGTACTCCTCGCCTCGCGCGAGCTCCATCAGCCGCTCGCGAGGGATCACCCGCCCAGCGTTCGCGACCAGCACCCGCAGGATCTCGAATTCGGTCGTGGTCAGCGAAACCGCTTCGCCTTCGCAGGTCACCGTGCGGCGGTCCGGATCGACTTCGATGGGCCCGGCGCGGAGCACCGCCCCCGCCTCGCGCGGGACCTCGGCACGACGCAGTACCGCCTGGATGCGGGCCAGCAGCTCGCGGGGGTTGAAGGGCTTGGGCATGTAGTCGTCGGCCCCAATCTCCAACCCCACGATCCGGTCCATCTCGTCACCACGAGCAGTGAGCATGATCACCGGCACCCGGGAGAAGGTGCGCAGCTCACGGCACACCTCGAAGCCGTCCTTGCCGGGCATCATCACGTCCAGCACCACCAGGTCGATGGCGCCACTACGCAGGGCGGCGAGCCCGGCCTCCCCGTCCGCGGCGGTGTCCACCGCGAATCCCCGGCTGCCCAGGTACTCGGAGAGCAGATCGCGCAAACGCGCGTCGTCGTCGATGACCAATAGGCGTCGCATGGCCGGAGTGTAGATGATGGGGCGGGCCCTGCGGCCCGCCCCGGGTGTGGGCCCCCAAGGGCGGGGGCCTGGTGGGCGGAGAGGCTGTTACCAGTCGCGGTCGGGCCGATCGCCGCGGTTGCGGCCCTGGCCGCGGTCGGACTGACCCTGGCCGCGTCCGAGCCGACCCTCGCGATTGCGTCCCGGAGGACCTTCCTCGATCAGCTCGGTCAGGGTCTCGAGCTGATCGTCGGACAGGGTCGCGTAGAGGGACAGCATGTGGTCGAGCCCGGTGTGCATCATCTCGGACCGGGCCTCGATGCGCTGGTCGACGAGGTCGTGCAGCACCTCGCCGTTGGGGTTCCCGCTGGTGAACTGCTCCTTGAAGGTCTCGCGGGCGGCCCGCGCGACCTCGCGGTGCGCCTCGCGCTCGGCCTGCATTTCCTCCCTCCAGCCCTCGACCATGTCCTGCTGGTCCTCAGTGAGGTCGAGCGCCTTCACCATCACCTGGAGCAGTCCGAAGCCGTGGCCCTCGGGGCCGGGCCCCTGGCCCTGCCCGCCGGATGGTCCGTAGGCCAGCGCGGCGCCGGTGAAGAGAAGGGTGATTCCACCGATGGCGAAGGTGGCGAGACGGGTCTTGCTCATGGCGTCCTCCTTGTTTGTTGGTACGCATCAAGGAATACGCATGGGGTGTTGGGATCCCGTTTGGTGGGACCGAAGGAAGCTCAAGGATTGTGAAGGATTGTGAAGGCGACGGTCCCGCGGATCAGGCTTCGGTCTGGCTCACCTTCGCCGACCGCGTGCTCAATCCGAACAAGGTGTACGCGGGGCAGCTCCCGAATATGCCGGTGGCGAGGGGGACCAGGCCCACCAGGCCCGCCAGCCCCCAGCCGGGCACCGGCCCGACGACCAAGAGGGAGAGGAGTCCGATGCCAGCGCCGACGCGCAGGATGCGCTCTACGTTGTGCTCGTTCTGGGGCAGCAGCTTTTCAATCATGGTGTCCTCCGAGAGAGTCCGTGGCTCCCCCTGAGGTGCCAATGGGGGGTGGAAGCGATTCACCCGGCGACAAAAAGAGACGAACGCGACTGGGGGACGGTGTGTTGCGAAACTCGGGAGGTGGCGCCTCACCTCGGCGTTTTCGCAACACCACGTTGCGATACTCGGGAGGTGACCCCTCACCTCGGTGTTTACGCAACACCACGTTGCGATACTCGGGAGGTGGCGCCTCACCTCGCCCGTTTCGCAACATCTCCTTGGGGAGACGGCGCCGGGATCAGCGCTACAGCGTCTCCCCCACCGAGAACATCTCCTCCTCGATGGCGAGCATCGGCCCGTAGCGCGCCTCGCCGTTGGTGAGCACGATGATTCCGACCCCGTCGGAGAGGCGGTAGTACATGTCGGTGGAGACGCCGTCATCTCCGCCGTTGTGGCCGATGACGTCGTCCCCGAGGTCGGGCTCGTAGTACCAGATGAGGCCCTGGCCCACGGCCACCGTGGGCTCGGACACCGTGCGCATCTGCTCGAGGGTCCCGGACTCCAGGATCCGCGCCGGTCCCAGGGAGCCGTCCCCCATGTTTGCCCCGAGGAAGCTGGCGAGTTGGACCACGCTGGTGCGCAGGGCCCCGTCCGGGTAGTCCGGATACCCGTAGTGACCGTAGGGCCGGTAGTTCCCCGGGCTCCCACCGTAGGGCATGGCCAGCACCGAGGCGTCGACGTCGGAGAGGTGCCAGCCGGTGTCGGTCATCCCCAGCGGCTCGAAGATGTGCGTTTCACAATGGGTGTCGAAGGGGACGCTGGTGGTCG
>JAFDJI010000780.1 GCA_019307545.1 Deltaproteobacteria bacterium
GCCGCGGCGACCACCGCGTGGCTGTTGCCGGTGGAGCCGTGGCTCCGCGCCATCGTCGCCGGCGTGCTCCTCCACATCCTCGGCCACGACCTGCCCCACCACCCACCGCCCGGTTGGATGGCCCGCTTCATCGACCTGGCGGCGATGCTCGCCGGGGTCCTACTACCCCTGACCTGGTTGATGCGGTCGGGTCACCACCACTTCCCGGAGGACCCGATCACCGCCACGGTCTCCACCACCGCGATCCTCTTGGTGGTGGTGCTGCATGGGCTGTGGCTCGCCGGGATCATCAAGCGGTGGTACCCCTTCGGCCATCGACACGAACACGAGCAGTGACGGCACCTGATTGCGCGCTGCTACTGACGCCGGGCTTGGGACGGGTGACGGATCACGGGCCTTGGAGCTGGTCGTCGCGTCTGGCGCGACGACCTACTCTTCCCCTTCCTCCTCGCGCCGCCGCTTGATCTCGTCCGTCAGCTCCGGGGGCTTCTCCCGGGTGGTGTAGAGGCGGGGCTTGTACCAGCCCTGGCGCACCGCGAGGCGGACCAGCTTCTGCCGGAAGCGGTGCGGATGGTAGCGCCGCCACCACATCATCTCCTCGTACAGCTCCGGGTCGTCCTCCAGGAGTTGGGCGAGGAACCGGCGGCGGCGCCGCTGCCGGCGCAAGAACCGGCGCCGAGAGTTGCTCCACCGGCGGCGCTCTTCGGTATCGAGCGTCATCCGATCCTCGTCCACCTGGGCGCTATCCTCACGCCAATCCACCATCGGTGCCTGCTCGGCCTTCTTTCTGGTCGCCATAGCCCCACCATTCTCCGAGACAACAGCCTACCGCAGGCGGATCCCATGACCGGCCGGACGCTCGCTGATCAGGCTGCTTTTTCGGCGGCCTGCTCTACTACTGGACGTCGAGACCGCCGATCGGCTTGTCGCGGCCGAAGCCGATGATCGGCATCTCCTCCTCGATCTCCTCCTCGACCTCCATCGGCTCGAGCATCACCTCGATCACGTTCTTCCGCTTACGCACGACGTAGTGGACCGTCTCGGTGACGTAGCCGGGAGCGGAAATCTCGAACCGCACGTTCATGCCCTTCTCGAACTTCAGCATGCTGCCGTCCGGCAGATAGAGGATGCTCCCCACCCAGCTACCGGTCACGGTGTTCACCCGGTGGCGCTCCTCCTCTTCGGGATGCCTGACCACAGCGGTGGCGACCGGGTTCTGCGACGGGTCCATCACCCGCACCTCGATCGGGATGCCGTCGTCGGAGTCCTTGGCATCGGACACCGGGGAAAAGGCCAGCCCGACGATTGCGATCAGCGCCGCCAGTGGAGTTACAACCCGCCTGAATTTGATTCCTTGCATCTCGATGATCTCCTGCAGGAATTGCGGACCTGCCCGGCCCAATGTAGCAAGTGGGAGAACACCTCGACAGTCCTTCCCATTGCGTCGACCGCGTTTTCGGTCCTCGGTTCCCCCATAGCTCGTCGGTTCTCAATCCGCCGAGCCGCGCCACGGAGTCCTCAGCTGGGCCCGCGGACCCGCGCGTTGATGACCTACAGCCAGTCCGAGGACCCCGACTCACCCCACTTCGCTGATCAATCGAGATTGTATGCTCAGGCGACCCTCCGATCGGTGCGGTTCACCGAGGAGGAGATCCTCGTCGATCCCGAACTGGAGGTCATGGAACTCACCCTTGACGCCTTTGGTGCAGCCCGATCTCCCAGATCGAGTGATAATAGGGCCGGCCGCTGCCGTAGGCGGTAAGGCTACTCAACCGAAACCTCCAGAGCAAAGAAGATGGGCAACAAGCTTTTCGTTGGTGGCTTGCCCTGGGCCACGGACGAAGCCGGCCTTGCCAAGGCCTTTTCGCAATTCGGCAACGTGACAGACGCACGGATCATCTGCGATCGGGAGACCGGCCGGTCTCGCGGCTTCGGGTTCGTCACCTTCGATTCCGACCAGGCTGCCGAGAGCGCCAGAGCCGCAATGGACGGTGGCGAGTTGGAAGGTCGCCGGATCACGGTCCGTCACGCCGAGGAACGCGGCCCTCGACGTCCCGAGACCATCCGCCGCCATCGCACTCCCATCGGCGCGCCTCCACGCCGTTCGACCGACCGGTCACCGCGCCCTCCGGGACGCGACGATCGGAGAGGCCGGAGTGGTCCGCCACGGCGGGACTATGACTCTCGCCGACCGCCGGATCCTGTTATGCCCGCTGCCGGCCTCGAGGACTGGAGCGAAGACAGGCAACGTCGCCGCGACCAGCGGGCGGGCAAGAAGAAGAAGAAGGCGCGCGACCGCTTCGACGACGACGACTGGTAGGCGCCATCGTTGGAGGTCTCGTGTCCAATATCGTCCAGGACGGTAAAATCGTCCAGTTCCACTACACGTTGAAGAACACCGCCGGCGAGCTGATCGACAGCTCTACAGGGAGCGAGCCGCTGGCCTACCTGCACGGCGCGAGCAACATCGTCCCGGGTCTGGAGCGCCAGTTGATCGGCCACGGCGTGGGCGACTCACTCGACGCCACTGTTCCTCCCGACGAGGGCTACGGAGAGCGCCAGGGCG
>JAFDJI010000781.1 GCA_019307545.1 Deltaproteobacteria bacterium
GCCCCGCTCCGCCATCTCGGCTGCCTCGGGGTCGGCGGCGTCGAACAGGTCGCGCAGCTCCTCGGGGTCGGTCGCCAGGTCGTACCGCTCCACCCTTCCCTGGGCATCCACGATCCACTTGGTGGAGCCCTCCCGGAAGGCGACCCGTGCCGGCCTCCGCAGCTCGAAGGTGGGTCGTACCTGCTGCACGGAGGCGAAGGAGAAGAGCAACGCGTCGTCCGGGGGGTCGAACACGGTCGGACCGCCCGCGGGGAGGCCGGCGAGGGCGCGAAGGGTGGCGGGCACGCGCAGCAGGGAGGTGGGCTGCGCCACCCGGGTTCCGGGCGCGATCTCGGGGGCGCGCACCAGGATCGGTACCCGGATCGACGGCTCGTACAGCCGCGCGCCGTGGTTGAGCGGGTAGTCGTGCTCGTACAGGCTCTCGCCGTGGTCTGCGGCGACCACTACCACCGCGTCGTCCCCCAACGCCCCGAGCAGCCGCCCGAACTGGGCGTCCGTCCACGACACCTCGCCCGCGTAGCGCGCCACCGCCTCCCGTACGTCACGGGGCTTCAGGAACCGGAACCCCTGGAGGGGTGGTGTTTCGCTCGGCCAGCGGGCCAGGTCCTCGGGTCCACCCGGGGCGTCCGGGGCCGCCGGGTCGTAGCGGTCCGCGAAGGGTGCGGGTGGATCGTAGGGGGAGTGGGGATCGTAGAGGTGCACCCACAGGAAGGCCGGGGCCTCGCTGGCCGCGAGCCAGGCAGCGGCCCGGTCCACGGTGCGATCCCCCCGCCGCTGGGAACGGCGGTGGACCGGGATCCCCAGCCGGGCGGCCGTCGAGAGCACCCCGCCCTCGGCCAGCCGGGACGCGAGCCCGAACCGGTCGTCGTAGTGCTGGAACCCGCGGCGGAGCCCGGTGCGCCCGAGGAGCACCCGGCTCGACACGAAAGCCGCGGTGCGCCAGCCCGCGTCCCGGAAGTCCTCCGCCACGGTGCGGGCGCCGTCGGCCAGCGCCTGCCCGTTCCGCAGCACCCCGACCTCCCGCGGCGCCCGGCCGGTGAGCATCCCGGCGTGCGAGGGCAGGGTGAGCGGGACCGGAGCGACCCCTCGGGTGAACAGGGCGCCCCGGGCGGCCAACGCATCGAGGTTCGGGGTGTCCACCGCCCGGGGGAACCCGCCGATCGCGTTCAGGTGATCGGCGCGGAAGGTGTCGAGGGTCACCAGCACCACGTCGGGCCCTGTTGCGCCGCCCGGCGCCGTCTCGGAGGGGATCCGGTCGATGCCCCCACGGATCCCGAGCGCGCCCGCCGCCACCAGGAGCACCGCCCACCGGGCGCTCGCCCACTGCGAGGAGACCAGCGCACCGGCGCCCCACGCGACCGCGAAGACCGCGATCGCGAGCCAACGAGTGCCCGGAGACACCGCCGCGACCAGCGCGACGGCGCTCAGCAGCCCGAGGGTCCCATGGGCCGCGATCGCTGCGGGCGGGACCTTTTCCGGGGGGAGGCGCATTCCCAAGCGCTCCGAGAAGCGCCCCAGCCCGAGGGCGATTCCGCCGAGCGCCGCCGCCCCGATCACGGCGAGGGCCACCCACGCGCCCGCCGCACACAGCCCGGCGGTAACCTCCTCCCCAGGCAGGAAGGAGGTCCACTGCGCGCCGAGCAGCCGTGTCGCGTCGACCAGGCCGAACAGGACGGCCGCGCCGGCGAGGAACGACCGCGGAACCGCTCGCGGACCGCTCATGTCGGGAGGTCCCGGCGCGTCAGCACTCCCAGATGTTGTCGCACGCTTCTTCGTCGATCTCTACTTCGTCCGCGTCGATCTGCTCGCAGGTGATCGCCTTGAAGGAGTCGAGGCACTTCCGGGCGTTCTTGCTGTCGAACGCGCAGTCGGCATAGTCGTCGTCGGTGGTGTCGTCGTCCAGGATGTCGTCCACGCACGCGTCGACGTCGTCCCAGTACGCGGTGAACCCCTCTTCGCACTCGTAGTACAGCTCGCAGACCACCTTGATGTACTTCTCCCGGTAGTTGTCCTCGTTGATGCCGCAAGCGGGCGGCAGGAACGCGGCGGAGAGGGTCAGAACGAGAGGACGCATGGATGCCTCCTGGGTGGGTGGGGAAGGGGATGCTAGGACCAGGTGGGGCGTGCTGTCCAGCGTTGGCGCGCCCGGCCCGGACGGTGATAGTGCGAACTTCATGGCCCAGACCGCTGCGGTCTTCGGAGGGGCGGCATGCGACCGATTTTTCGCCTGCTCAGCGACGAGCTGATCGACCAGATCCTGACCGAGGCTAGGGACATCCTCTGCAACCTCGGTGTCAAGCTGCAGAACGACCGCGCTCTCGACCTGCTGGCCGAGCATGGTGCCCGGGTCGATCGGGCGACCCAGCACGTGTGGTTCACCGATGCCCTGATCGACCAGGCGCTGGCGACCTCGCCGGCTTCGTTCCAGCTCTTCGACGTGCTCGGTGAGCCCGCGGTCGACCTGGGTGGCCACCGGGTGAACTTCACCCCGGGCTCGGCTGCGATCAACCTCCTCGATCCCGAGACCCAGCAGCTCCGCCGACCCGTCACCGCTGACTACCTGCGCTCCCCGAGGACGTGCCCGAACGCATGTCGGACAGCTACCGCTTGTTCCTGAGCCTGCTCACCGGTGAAAAGCCGGTGGTGACCGGCTGCTTCACCGTCGAGGCCTTCGGGGTCATGCGCGACATGCAGGTCGCTG
>JAFDJI010000782.1 GCA_019307545.1 Deltaproteobacteria bacterium
AGGGATGCATACCAGCGGACCACGCCCGGCCCGAGGCGGGCCCGACGCAACAGGGCCTCTGCGGTGGGACCTCGGAGCCGGCTCACATAGTCCAGCGCCTCCAAACGCTCCAAGATCTCGGAAGAGGACAGGGCACGCCGCAACTCGGTCTCCGCGGTGGTGTCGCCCAAGGCCAGGCGAGCGGCCGCGAAGGCCAGCAGCAACTCCGGCTCCACCCACTCGGTACCCTCTTGCAGCGCGGGCACCAGGTCGACGAGGCCGCTTCGACCCACCTCCAGCATGAACTCCACCTCGAGGGCGATCTCGCCGCGGGAGAGCGCGCGCGAAAGTGGGGAAAGGGCGTCGGAGTCCCCCAACCTCACCGCCGCCAACGCGAGCGGCGCCCTACGCCAGGCGGACCCCTCGGCGCGCCACGCGGTACTCAGCACCTCCGCGACGTCGGTGTGCCCGTGCTCGACAAGACGGATGGCGGCGCAGGCCCGCACGTGGGGGTCGATCCCCTCGCGGCCTGTGTAGCCCTCCAACACCTGAACCGTCTCCGGCTCGTCCAGCCGCGCCGCCAGGGCCTCCACCACCTGCCGCTGCACCCAGGGTTCCGGGTCGTGCAGCCCGCGCTGTGCCCACCCCGCCGCACCTGGCGCCGGGTCGGTGGCGACGAGGTGCCCGAGCGCTTGTCCGCGTGTAGAAGGGTCGAGGCTCGCAGCAGCAGCATCGAGCACCTGCAGCGGCGTCGGCACCTCGACCACCACTGCGTCCACGGGCAGCGCCGGCGTCGGAGGCAACCCCGCCTTGGGGCCGCATCCCACGCAAAACAGCACCAGGGCTGCGAACCGCGCCTGGTTCATTCTCCGGACCGCGTCAGCTGCTCCATTCGAAGGGTGGCGCTGGGATTGCCGGGGTAGGAGCCCAAGACGTGCTCGTAGTATCCGCGTGCCTTGTTGGTGTTGCCCTCGGCCTCGGCCAAGATGCCCGCCCGCCAGTACTCGGACGCTCCGCGAGCGAGCTCGCGGCGCCCGACCCGTAGACCGCCCCGTGCGGTCTTGCGCAGGGTGGCATCTGGGGCCTCCGCGAGAACCTCCTCGTAGATGGCCACGGCCTCGGCCCAGGCTTCCCGAGTGACCGCTTCGGCGGCGTCCCCGACCCGGGTCTGCAGCTGCCGGGTCTGGCTGCTCGACCCCCACCCCATGGTCTCCAACACCACTGGATCGTTGCGGAACTCCGAAGCGAGCGCATCCGCTGCCGCCCGTCCACGCCGCCCCCCACGGGCCGCATCTCCCAGCAGACCGTCGCGCCGGCGCGCCTCCGACCGCAGGAGACGCTCCCTCTCCTCCAGCGCGGGCTGCAGGGTTCCCAGGAGCACGTACTCCCCGGCAACGAACGCGAACCGCTCCGCAGAAGCGTTGTTCGGCTCCGCCGAGAGCGCCTGGTAGAAGGCGCGCAGCGCCGCACGGTGATCACGCTGGCGCATCGACTCCAGCCCGGCGTCGAACAACACCCCGACATCGGCGGATCCCGGCGCCTCGTTCACGTCCAGGGTCCAGGTGGGCGGCCCGGAGACCACGGTGTTGGTCGCGGGCGCCTGCGTCCGCTTCACCACCATGTACAGCAGGAAACCGCTGATCACCATCACCAAAGCCATGAAGGTGAGCAGGGTCGCGCCACCGAGCGCCATGGAGACCCACCGACCGACCACCCCCGTGCTCCGACGACGTGCCTCGGGGATGGGGAGCGAGATCTCGTTGTCGGACCACCGGTCCATCTCGTCCCAGCCTCGCGGTAGGCTCGAGCCCGTACGAGCCCGCGAGCCCCGCGCCCTGGCCGGCGGGGCGCCACGGTTTTGCGGGGTTCCCGCATCTGCCTTGGTGGCGTCGTCGAGCACGAAGCGAAGCTCGGTGTTCCCGATCTGGAGCTGGTCGCCGTCGGTGAGGACCGACTCCTTCACCCGGTAGGCGTTGATGAACACACCGTTCGCGCTGCCCATGTCGCGCAGGATGTACTGGCCGTCTTGGAAGAAGACGCTGCAGTGGTGCCGAGAGGAGGCTGGATCGGGGACCACCACGTCCCGGGTCTCGCTCCGACCCAGGGTGAGCCCGGTCGGGGGGATCGCGTAGGAGGACTTGCTGAGGCCCGGCCCGTGGACCACGTCGAGACGCGCCAGTGGTCCGTCCAGGGTGGGGTCGTCGACCTGTTCCTTGGCGTCTCCCCGGATGCGGAACTGCAACACGAATGGATCGATGATCAACTCGTCGCCGTCATGGAGCTTCTGGCGATCGACCCGTCGGCCCTGGTGGTAGGTCCCGTTGCCACTCCCGAGGTCCTCCACCTGCACCTCGTCGCGTGCCACCAGCAGCCGCGCGTGGCGCCGGCTGACACCGACGTCCGAGAGCACCACCTCACAGTCCTCGGACCGCCCGAGCCGCGTGGCGCCTTCCTGTAGACGGACGACCCGGTCCGGATGTCCGGGCTGTCGAATGATCATTTCGACCGATTCGATCAACCAGCGCCCCCTTCTAGAATGGCCACCACCACTTCTTCCCCAATCGCTCCCTGCCGGGCATGGG
>JAFDJI010000160.1 GCA_019307545.1 Deltaproteobacteria bacterium
AGGGAGGCGCGGGAGAGGCGGCGCGAGGAGCGGGCTGCCCGACTGAAGGACCGCCGCGCCGGTGGGGTGGACGATCCCCGGCGCATGGTTGGCCCCGCGGTCAGCCGCCCCATCGAGGGCAAAGGCATTGATGACTTCGAGATCCTGGACGACGAAGAGCTGCTCGACGAGGAGTTGGAGGACGAGGAGTTGCTCGACGAGGACGACCTTCCGCTGGAGGAGGGCTTGGAGGGGGAGCTTCTTCCGGAGGGCGAGGAGCTTCCGCCGGAGGACTTCTAGCGGCTCCCTACCGCAGCTCCACCGCCGCCTTGAAGAAGTAGTACTCGCTTCCGTCGTCGCAGGTGACCGGCCCCGCGAATCAGGTGGGGTCCATGGCATCCAACTGGCCGGTCGCGGTGCAGTCCTTGCCGATGATCTCGCTGCGGTTGCCGTGGTACGCGTCGTCTGGATGGATGTCCAGGATGGTCACCGCCGCCCCGGCGGAGACCACGCTGCCGCTGTGTCGGCCATCGCTGGGCTCGGGCCCCTCGTCCACCGGGGCCACCGAGGCCATGTAGAAGTAGAAGTCGGTGCCCTCGTCAGCGACGAAGCCGCCGCCGAACCAGCAGCCCTCGTTGTTGTGCAGGTCGCCGGAGACGGTCCCGCTGAGACCGATGACGCTGAAGCGGGTGTCGTAGTAGGCGTCCTCGGGGTGGATGTCCACGATCTTGACCCGCCGGCCGTCGCCGAGCCCGGTGCCGGTGAACACCCCTGGAGCACAGTCGGGTGGCAAGGGGACCGCGAGGGGGGGAGCGACCGAGTCGACGATCCCATGGGCGGGGAGCAGTTGGAAGGTGAACTGGTAGAAGACGTACGGGAGCCCGTCGGAACAGGTGACCCGCCCGTCGAACCACACCCCGTCGTTGGGGCGCACCGCGCCGGGACCCACCTCGCACTCGGTGTCGATGAGCCGCGCTCGGTGTGGGTACCAGGCGTCCTCGGGGCTGATGTCCCAGATGCGGAGGGCCGTCCCCTCCGCGACGTCCGCTCGCGGGGGCGCGCCGCCCGTGGTGAGCATCAACAGTCCAAGCGCCCCGAACGAGGAGCAGAGGATACGCAGCGCCCTCGACGCCATCGGGCCTCCTTCGCGCTTCGAGACATGGTAACCCTGTCCCATTCGAGGGTGGGCATCGATGCGGTTTCTGCTCGCACTGGTGGCGCTGTTTCTTCTCGGTGGGTGCCAGGCTACCCATGCCTACCGGGAGGGGCGGTCGCTGGAGGAGGGCGGCCGCCTCCCGGCCGCGGCGGAGAGCTACCTCGATGCGCTCGATGCCAGGGCGTCCCACGGGCGTGCTCGAGCCGCCCTGGAGGCATTGGCGCTGCCAGCCTACGAGGCACGGCTCGGCGCTGCGCTCCGCGCCGAGCGCCAGGGGGACTTCCGGGCCGCCTTGGAGCGGTACCGGAGGTTGGAGTGGTACCTGGAGCGGCTGGAGCGGCACGGTGAGCTGAGCTTCCAGCCCGGCATCGACGTGGCGGAGAAGATCGTGCAGGCGCAGGAGTCCGCGGCAGGGCGGGAGTACTTCCTCGCTGAGAAGTCCCTCGGAGCGGGCCGATGGGAAGAGGCCATCGAGCACTTCCAGGCAGCCCTGGAGGTCAAGGAGGGCTATCGCGACGCGGAGGCCCGGATCGCCGGAGCCTGGTTCGCCTGGGCGGACGAGGATGTGGGTGCGGGCCGATACCGAGATGCCGCGGAGGGTTTTCGGAGGGCCTTGGACCTCGGGTACGCGGATGCACAGACAGCCGCGACCCGTGCGGCGGAGATCTTCGCCGCCCTGGGGCGCTACCACCTGGATCAGGGCGCCTGCCGGCAGGCGGTGCGAGACCTCTCTGCGGCCCGGAGATTGCTCCCGGAGGCACTCGAAGAGGACCTTGCCGCCGCCGAGGCCTGTGCCGAGGTGCGGGTGGTGGTGGCGGGGCTCGCCGCGCCGGCCCGCTCCGAGGTGGCGGGAATCGATGTGCGGACTCGCCTCTCCGCCGGGGTATTGGCGCTGCTTCCCGCCGCCACCAGTCCCTTTGTGGTCCTGGTGGACGAGTCCGCCCTGCGCACACCCGCTGCAGGGCCCGGGCCCGTGGGCCACTACCTGGTCGCCTCCAATCTGGTGGCGGCCACCCTCCACAGTCCGTGGCCCGTCGAGCGCGAGCGGGTCACCAGCGGCGAGACCTGGGGGAGGTGTGTGGAAGAGGACGACGAGGGCACCCATGAGGAGCCTTGTCGCCTGGTGATCGACGTCCAGTACACCGAGGTCTCCGAAGAGAAGGAGGTCGGACTCTCGGCCAGCGTGCGCCTGGTGGCGCTACCAGGGCGGACGGTGGTGGACGCACACACCTTCGAGGTGACCATGCGGGACGCCACTCGCTACGCCCATGACTTCCAGGACGCCGAGACGGGAAGGCCGGTCGACCCTGCCGACGACATCCGCTTCGGCGTGGCGGTCGAAAACGACGTGCTCGCCCTCGAGAATGCCCACGACACCTTAGCGCCGGACCTGCAGTTGGCGACGGCCGCCATCGACCAGCTCACCGACGAGATGGTCGAGTGGATCGCGGTCCGGGTGGATGTCGAGGACGAGTGGAGCGACCCGGAGGAGCTTCCGGTTCTTTCCTTGGAGTAGTCGTCGTGGTGGCAGGCCGCGAGCGTAGCCTGCTACCACCAGCCCTCGCCGTAGTACCCGCCATCGCAGGGGTCGACGCCCTGGAACGGGACCGCGAACTGCTGCCCGCCCGGGTCGGCGATCAGCGCGGCAGTCATGCCGGCACTGGAGATGGCCCACACCCACTCGTCCATGACCACGCTGCGGCGCACGCCGGTGCACCAGTAGTCGTCCGTGGTCAGCGTGTTCGATTGGGCGATCCGGCCGATGGGCTCGATCTCCTCGGTGGTGACGTGCACCACTTCCAGGACCGTCTCGCCCTGGGTGGCCCAGCTCGGGATGGTCAGGCTGTCGGTCGGGGCGAAGTAGTTGAAGGAGTGGTGCTCGTTCTGGGCCTCGCTGCCCCAGGCGTCGAGCAGCTCCCGCTCCTTCAACGTTGGATTGGCCATGTCGGTTACGTCGAACAGGGAGATCGCGAGCTGATTGCCCCACCCGCCGGTGTCGGTCTCCATGCCCACGGACACCAGGTAGCCGTCGGCGATGGGGTGCAGGTAGTCGGACCAGCCGGTGACGGCGAGCTCACCGCCGAGCACGATGTCCGCGGGGTCGGAGAGATCGAAGGTGAAGAGCGGGTCGCCGAGGAGGATCTCCCAGGTGGTGATGTACCCGAAGTCGCCGATGAACCGGGCGGCGGTGATGCTCTCTCCCGGCGCGAGCCCGATGATGAAGTCGAGGGGCTCCAGGGTCCCGTCCACCTCCTCGTAGGTATAGACCCCGTTGTCGACATCGCTCTCGTCGCGCGACTGGCCCATGTTGGTGGTGGCGATGCGGAGGATTCCGTCCTTCTCCGACAGCGCGAACTGGTCGGTCAGCACCCCGGGCACGATGCCCGTCGCGGAGTAGCTCGGGATGTCGCCGGTGATGTCGAACTTGTGGACCACGGTCTCCAAGACGTCGTCGAAGGAGGTGAACACGCCGTTGCGCACCTCGCTGTAGGCGATGTACAGGGACTCCGGACTCGCGTAGACCGTATCGGACCGGCCGGCCACCGCGGTGCCCTCGAACTCGGACAGGGGGTCGGACAGGTCGAGCACCAGCGCGTTGGCCACGAAGGTGCCACCGAGGTCGTCGGCGTACCAGGTCTCCTCACAGTCGCAGGTGGGGCCGACATCCGACTCCCACACGTCCCCCTCCTCGGGGTCGCCGCGCGCCACCAGCCGGTTGTCGAAGCGCCGCCCCTGCCACTCCCAGGGTTCGGACTGGTAGATGGCCGCCCGCGCCTCCCTGCGAGTCGAGGTTTCCTCGCCGACCTCGATGTCCTCGTAGGCGACCACGAAGAGCTTCTCCCCGATGCGTCGCGAGGTCATCAGTTGGCCGGTGACGTAGGTCTCTCGGACGATGTGTGGGTCGGACTTGTCGGTGACGTCCACCACGGTCACCAGCGCAGAGGGGGTGTACCGCCAATCCACCGTCTCCTCGGAGAGGGGCTCTGGTTCGTCGCCCCAGTACAGGTCGGAGAGGACCACGATCGTCACGCCGTCCTCGAGCAGGTACATCCCCCGCGGCCAGCCATCGATCGGCAAGTTGGAGAGCTGTGCCGCTTGCGCGATGGGCCAGGCACGGTTCACGACGAGCTGCCCACCCGCGAGGGCGTAGAGGTGGACCCCATCGGTCTTCACCAGGTCGGACTCGTCGACCCCCACCTCTTGCAGGTTGGTGGTGCTGTACTCCGTGGGGGCCGCGCTCCCGGTGTCCTCTGAATCGGCCGCCATGACGTCGAATTGGGTCCCGATGTTGATGCCGCGGCTGCCGTCGTTGTAGCGGAGCTCCTTGTTGGCCATCCGCCGCATGTACGTCTGCATGTCGTCGCAGTCCGAAAACGGCTGGAGCGACCGGCCGGGGTCGGTACAGCCAGCGAGCAGGGCGAGACAGAGGAGGGGAGTCAGGGTGCGCATGGGTCCTCCCGGGCCGGAGTCGGGACGCAGGTCCTTCCTATCATGTCAGAGCAAGCCTCGTGCCATTCGTCATAGTCGGCTTTTCAGGTCGATCGGTGTGGCAGCGATGCCATCGTCCTGTCTGGAAGCGCGACACCGGTGTCCTGGGCGACGCGGTGGACCGAGGCGGCGAAGGCTCGCTCCATGGCTACGCCCTTGTGTACGGTCTCCCACCACTCGGCGCTCGGCTCGGAGTCCGCGACGATGCCCCCACCGACGTGGTAGCGAAGCCGGTCGCCGCTCGCGACGGCCGTGCGGATGGCCACCGACCAGGTCGCCTCGCCGGTCGCCGAGACGAAGCCGATGGCGCCGCAGTACACGCCGCGCGGACTGTCCTCCAACTCGGCGATTCGCCGGCAGGCGCGGATCTTGGGCGCGCCGGTCACCGATCCGGGGGGAAAGAGCGCGGCCAGGGCGTCCCACGCGTCTCGATCGGGCTCCAGGGTGGCCCGTACCGTGGTGGAGGTGTGGTGGACGTTGGCATGGGTCGTCAGGACCCGAGGAAGCGCCTCCACCGAGCCGGGGACGGCCACCCGACCGAGGTCGTTGCGTACCAGGTCGACGATCATCGCCAACTCGGCGCGGTCCTTCTCGGAATGCGCCAATTCGGCGGCCAGCGCGGCGTCGCGGGTCGGATCCCCACCGCGGGGGCGGGTGCCCTTGATCGGCCGCGAGGCCAGGTGCCGTCCTCGTACCGACAGGAACAGCTCCGGGGAGTTGGAGAGGACCGCGAGGTCCTCGGCCAGGGTGAGCCATGCGCCGTAGGGGGGGCTGGACAGTTCGCGTAGACGGCGAAAGGCGTCCCACGGGTCTCCGACCCCCTCGAGGAAGACCGGGCGGGTGAGGTCGACCTGGTAGCAGTCACCTGCGGCAATGAGTCCTTGGATGCGGCGCACCAGGGCCTCGTACCGGGCGCGGTCGGTCGTGCGCCGCGCGGTGACCGGTCGGGCAGGGGAGGGCACAGGGGTCGGTACCGCGACTTCGAGCACCTGTCTGGCTCGACGTCGGAACGAGGGGGTGCCACCGAAGTGCCAGGTCTGGTCGCGGTGGCGGAAGCACAGGGCCCCCTCGAACCGTCCCAACCAAACCTCGGGCTCGGGGGTCGGCGGCTCCGCGGGGACCGTCTCCACCCGGTGTCCAGCGCCGTACCCGAGGTAGCCCAGACACCCGCTGGAGAAGGGGAGCCCGTCTGACTGCACACGTCCGGAGAGCCGGCGACCGACGTCGGGCCAGTCGTCGCCGTCGGTCACGACCTCCACCGGGTCCCAGGCGAGGATCGACCACCCTTCTGGTGCCTGGCCGCCATCGAGCCACACCGCACCGGGGTGCGCTCGTACCCGGTCGAACACCGAGCACGGGGTGGGAGCCGAGGGCCGATCGTTCACGTGCGGCATGTTCGGGCATGTACGCCGACCTCCGCGTTCGTGCCACTGACCGGATGTGACAACTCCCGACGCACGATTCGCCGAAGGCGTGCGTCTGTATAGGTAGGAGGAGTCAGATGGCCGGCCAATGGTTCTACCGCCCAGAGCAGAAACAATGGTGCCTGCTCATCGCCGGACGGCAGGAGATCACCATCACTGCCAATGCGCTCGCTGAGACCTGCGCCCGTATCGGGCTCTCGCGTCGCGAGGCACTGGAGTGGATCGCGACGCGGCCGCGGGACCCGTGGCGGAAGCAGGCCGCTTAGCCGTCAACGCGCGATGCGGGCGATCTGCCCCGTATCGGAGCGTCCGGCGAGGAAGACATTCTCCGCGGTGGCGTAGACGACCACCACGTCGGGACCCACCGCTACGGCTTGTGGGTAGGACCCACCCGGCTTCTCGAGGACGGTGCGCCAAACATCGCCGCTCGGCGAGATCGCTTGTACCGTGCCGTCGAAAGAGCAGACCACATCTCCCGGCTCGTCGGATTCCTGCTCCCGGCCCGTCGTGCCCGTCACCACCACCGAGGGGCCCTCGAACCCGACGATGTCCTGCGCGGTGCCGTCGAGGACCTGGGTCCAGCTGGGGGTGCCGTCGGAGGGGCGCAGCCGAGCGACCCACCCGACCTCCCAGGTGCAGGGTCCGGGGGCGGGTGGCTCCACGTTCACCCAGGCGGGGATTTCATCAGCGCGCGCAGTCCCCGCGAGCCAGGGCGCACCCTCTCCGTCCACGGCGAGGGAAGCGGACCCGGGCAACTCGACCTGCCAGAGCACGGCGCCGGAAGGGGCGACTCGGACCAGGAGCGCGGGGCCGTTTGCTGCTACGGAGACATAGGTGTTGCCCACATTGTCGACGTCCACCTCCATCGCCTCGCCGTGGATCCCCAAGGGGGTCACCCACTGCACCACCCCGTCGAGGTCGAAGCGGGCTACGAAGGCCTCGTGCGGGAATCCGGCGTGGGCGATCTCCCGGTCCGCGAAGGGGAAGGGTCCGTTTGGGGACGACCAGGTCTCCAAGGATCCGGCGGCGTACAGGGCGTCGCCGCCGCGGGCGGCGGCGTAGGCGTTGACGTGGGGGAGGCGACGGCGGTGGGTCACTCCTCCTTCCGGACCGAGCGCGAAGAAGCCGACGCCCTCCCCGGCGGCGAATCCGCCCACGGCCCCGAAGGGAAGGGGTAGGGGCCCGCTGGGCAGGGTGATGTCCTCCTTCGTGAAGGAGTGGTCCCAGCGCGGCGCGCCTTCGGGGCCGACGACCCACACATTTGCGCCCAGGTCCTGGGTGATGAGGGCCACGCGTCCGTTCTCCAGCACGGCAAGCCCTGCGACCTGATGCCCTTCGGGCAGGGGGAGCGACGTGACGTCCAACAGCGTTCCGGGCTCCGGGGTGGGCTCCGGTGCCATCGCGTCCTGCCAGGGTCAGGAGGAGGGAGGATGCGACGGGCAGAAGGGAGAGGCGCATGCCAGAGCGTACACCGTGGTGGTGCCCCTTTTCCGCTTGTGGTGCCGCTGGGGATGCCGGAGAATAGGCGGCCTTGGATGTCGGCCGGACGAGGATCCGGACCAGACGGAGCGTCGGGGGTGAAATGACCAGGGAGACCATCGAGCTCAGGGTGAACGGAGATCGCTACCAGGTCACCACGGATCCCTGGCGATCCCTAGCCGAGGTGCTGCGTGAGGACCTCGGGCTGATCGGGACCAAGATCGGCTGCAACCACGGCGATTGCGGGGCCTGCACGGTGCACCTGGACGGACGGACGGTCTGCTCCTGCCTCCTGATGGCGGTGGAGGCCGATGGGCGGGAGATCACCACCATCGAGGGGCTGGCGCCGTCTGGCGAGGTGCTGCACCCGGTCCAGGACGCCTTCGCGGAGCGCGGCGCCGTCCAGTGCGGCTACTGCACCCCGGGGATGATCATGAGCGCCGCCTACCTGCTCGAACACACTCCCGAGCCGGACGAGGGCGAGATCCGCCGCGGTCTGTCGGGGAACCTGTGTCGGTGCACCGGGTACACCAAGATCGTGGACGCGGTTCGGGCCGCCGCAGAGGAGGGGTGAGATGAGCGTCATGCCGCATTTCGCCCACCACCGCCCGGACCGGCTGGAGGCCGCCCTGGAGCTTCTCGCCGAGCACGGCGAGGCCGCGAGGGTGATCGCTGGGGGGACCGACCTGGTCCCCAAGCTGCGGGCCGGACGTTTCGCTCCGGCACACCTGGTCAGCATCGGCCGCCTCTCCGAGTTGGGACGAATCACCTTCGACGACCTGGGAGGCCTGGTCATCGGAGCCGGGGTGCGGATCGCCGACGTCGAGCGGATGGACGCGGTGCGGGACCGGTACCCCGCCCTCGCGCAGGCCTGCGCGGTGATGGCCACCGTCCAGGTGCGCAACATGGGGACGGTGGTGGGCAACCTGGCGAACGGGTCGCCCTGCGCAGACACCGCTTCCCCGCTGCTCGTGTATGGGGCCGAGGTCGAGA
>JAFDJI010000783.1 GCA_019307545.1 Deltaproteobacteria bacterium
CCTCCATCGGCAAGGCGCGCAACGAAGACAAGTTTGCCAGGAAGCTCCAGATCGTGGTCTACGGCGAGGACAAGGCCAGCGAGATCGCCTGGAAGGTCCTGGCAGACAGCCTGATCTAGGCCGCGAACCGCATCCCGGAGATCGCGGACGATGTGGTCAACGTCGACCACGCGCTGGAATGGGGTTTCGGTTGGGACATCGGTCCCTTCAAGACCTGGGATGCCATCGGCGTCGAGAAATCGGTCGAGATGATGAAGGCGGAAGGCCTCGAAGTGCCCGCCTGGGTGACCGACATGCTCGCCGCGGGCCGGACCTCCTTCTACGCCCGCGACGAAGCCGGAGACCTCACCTGCTGGCAGCGGGACGGTGGCGTGGCGAAGGTGCCCGTCTCCGAGAATCACGTGTTCATCTCCAATCTCAAGGCGAAGAACCAGCGGCTCGACCACAACCCCTCAGCGTCGCTGTACGACATGGGCGACGGGGTGTTGCTGCTCGAGTTCCACTCCAAGATGAACGCCCTGGACGAGCTGATCAACGACCTCTACAACAAGGCGCTCGACAAGCTCGACGCCAACGAGTTCGAGGCCCTGGTCGTGGGCAACGACGACGGCCGTGCCTTCAGCGCGGGGGCCAACATCCTCGGCGTCCTCATGGCGGCCTCGCAGAAGCAGTTCGACCAGATCGAGATCGCCGTGAAGGCCCTGCAGGACCTCTTGATGCGGGCGAAGTACTCCTCCAAGCCGGTGGTGACTGCGCCGCACGGGCTCGTCCTCGGCGGTGGCGCCGAGCTGACGATGCATTCCGCGGCGACCGTGGCCCACGGCGAGCTCTACATGGGCCAGGTCGAGGCTGGTGTCGGGCTGATCCCCGCCGGCGGTGGGTGCAAGGAGCTCCTGATGCGGTACCTCGGCGACGCGCCACAGGGGGTGAACTACGACCCCAACCCGGCCGTCCAGGCGGTGTTCCAGATGATCGGCCTCGCCAAGGTGTCGATGTCGGCCGAAGAGGCCCGCGACCTGGGCTTCCTCCGCAACAGCGACCAGGTGGTGCTCGACCGCAGCGCGCTGCTCAAGCGCGCGAAGTCGGTGGCACTCGGCCTGGTCAAGGCCGGCTACATCCCACCGCGGCCGCGCACCTGCAAGCTCCCCGGGCCGGCGGGCGGCGCCGCGATCCAGCTCTTCCTGGACTCGATGCACGATGGCAAGTACGCCACCGACCACGACATCGTGGTGGGCAGCCATCTCGTCGGGGTGCTCACCGGCGGCGACATCCCCTCCGGCACCGTGCGCACCGAGCAGCAACTCCTCGACCTGGAGCGGGAGGCCTTCGTCTCCCTGTGCGGCGAGCCCGCAACCCAGGCCCGGATGCAGCACATGCTCCAGACCGGCAAGCCCTTGCGGAACTGACCGCGTGGGTGGCGCGCCCGCTCCCATGGGCGCGTCACCTTCGACCCTTCAACCCGTTTCCTTTCTTTCGTTCCCAATCCCTCTTTCCAGTGAAGGTGAAACATGCGCGAAGTAGTCGTCGTCTCAGCGGCCAGGACCGCGGTTGGCAAGGCGAAACGCGGCAACCTCAAGGACACGCGCACCGACACCATGATGGGCGCCGCGCTCCAGGAGGCGGTCAAACGCGCGGGCGGGTTCGACCCGTCCCTCCTCGACGATGTCGTGGTCGGCACAGCCTTTCCCGAGGCCGAGCAGGGGATGAACACGGGGCGCATCGCCTCGTTCATCGCCGGGTTCCCGAACAGTGTTCCGGCGCTGACCGTCAACCGGTTCTGCTCCTCGGGCCTGCAGTCGCTCGCCCAGGGGGCGGCCGCGATCCTCGCCGGTTGGCAGAACCTGGTCATCACCGGCGGGGTCGAGTCCATGACCCAGATCGCCATGGGCGGGCAGAAGCCCTCCCCCAACCCCGAGCTGATGGCGAAAAATCCAATCGCCTATGCCTCCATGGGCCTCACCTCGGAGAACGTCGCCGAGCGGTTCGACGTGTCCCGGGAGGCTCAGGACGCGTTCGCCCTGGAGTCGCACCGCCGCGCGGTCGCGGCCATCGAAGCCGGTCGGTTCAAGGACGAGATCTTCCCCCTCGCCACCAGGGTGTTCCGCGATGATGTCTGGCACGACGTGGTGGTGGACACCGACGAGGGTCCCCGCGCCGGCGGCACCCTCGAGGCGCTCGCCAAGCTGCGCCCGGTGTTCAAGGTGGACGGCACCACCACCGCGGGCAACGCCTCGCAGGTCTCCGACGGGGCCGCGGCGCAGGTGATCGCGTCGCGCGAGTACGCCGAGGCCAACGGGCTTCCCATCCTGGCGGTGCTCCGGTCCTACCAGGTGGTGGGCGTGGACCCGGACATCATGGGTGTCGGTCCCCGCTACGCCATCCCCAAGGCCCTCGAGGCGGCCGGCATGTCCATCGACGACATCGAGGTGTTCGAGATCAACGAGGCGTTTGCCTCCCAGGCCGTCTACTGCGTGCGCGAGCTCGCCCTCGACCCGGAGAAGGTGAACCGCAACGGCGGCGCCATCGCGCTTGGCCACCCGCTCGGGTGCACCGGC
>JAFDJI010000161.1 GCA_019307545.1 Deltaproteobacteria bacterium
GGCCAAGCGCGAAGAGGGCAAGGTCGGCAAGAAAGACGCCGAGATGGAGAAGGCCAAGGGCAACAAGGTCGAGATCGAGAAGCAGCAGCGGGACCGCGAGATCGCCGAATCCGCGGGTGTGCTCGGTGCGAACCTCGAAGGCTCCGAGCTGGAAGGCGTCTGGGGCTCCTCGGTCGTGGATGCCTCGCTCACCGGCGGCATCGGCGGCGTCACCGGCGCGAAGGGCGTGCAGCGCGGCTCCGGTGGCCTCGGTTCCCGCGGCTCCGGCCTCGGTGGAGGCGGCAGCGCGGAGGGGCTCGGCGGTCTGGGCACCAAGGGCTCCGGCTCCGGTCGCTCCGGCTTCGGCGCCGGCGGCGGTGACTTCGGCGCGAAGGGCGAGGGCGGGATCGGAATGGTGGGCGGCGATCCCATCATCCTTGGCGCCTTGGACCGCTCCCTCATCGACGAGGTGATCAAGCGCCACATGAGCCAGATCCGCTACTGCTACCAGCGTGAGCTCACCAAGGACCCGACCCTGGCCGGGAAGATCGTGGTGAAGTTCGTGATCTCCCGAGACGGCAGCGTATCCTCTGCATCGGTGAAGAACACGACCATGAACAACAACGCCGTTCAATCCTGCGTGGTGGGCCGGTTCATGCGGATGCAGTTCCCGCAGCCCAAGGGCGGCGGGATCGTGATCGTGTCCTACCCGTTCCTGTTCAGCCCCTCCTGACAGCGGGCATCACGACGGACCTCTTCCACTGCATCCTCGACGCTAGGAGCGTCGGCCTTAGCGCGTCGCCGTAGGAATTGGCTTGGCCCTGACTTTGAAACAGGTCCAGAGCGTGCTAAACAGCCCTGTTCACGGATACTCGAGGGAGTTCGTCCGATGAGACAGCTGCTCCGGCTTGCTCTGCTCCTCTCGCTGTTGGTGCCCCTGTCGGCGCCAACGTCGGCGTTCGCCCAGGGCTACGAAGACCTCGACGAAACCGGGGGCGAGGACGGGAAGAAGAAGAAACGGCGCGATCGCCGCAGCCTGATGGCCGAATTGGAGAAGGAGGTCATCCGGGAGATCGTCCGCGGCTGGTACGTCCGGGCAGGCGCTGGCAGCGGCGCCTACTTTGGCCGCTACGGCACGGTGGCCGGCTACGGTTCGGTCCTCTCCGCGGTGTCCTATACCCCGCTCGTCTTCGGCCAGGACTTCGTGGACAACGAGCGCAGCTCCATGGCTTGGGAGTTCATGGTCGCCCTGTCCGTGTACAACGGGATGAGCTTCCAGACCCAGGCTGCCTTGAACCTGCCCTCGAACCGCCTGATTCAGGGCGACACCCGAATGTTCGGTCTCATCGCGGCCTACGAGTACAGCGCCTATCCGAGTCGTCGAATCGGCATCGGACCCCGCGTGGGGGCCGGCGTGATGTTCTCGCCTCTGATCATGGACCGGGAAGCCTTCGACCGCGACGTGGTGAGCGATGCCTGGAACGGCCAGTCCACCGTGGCCCACAGCCGGCCCCACCCCTTGGGCTTCGTCGGCCTCCAGATCGAGTACTACACCAAGCTGTCCCATTTCTCGATCGGAGCCGACGTCGATGTCGCCTACCAGCTCGACTACGACGTGAACCTTCGCGGCGCGGGCTGGTTCAAGTACACCTTCTAGGTTACTTCCCGGGGCTCCCTACACCCGTACGACGGCGTGCGCGTCGTCCAATGCGAGGCTGACATGGCAAACCAGAAGATGGGTCTCATCGGCCGCAAGCTGGGCATGACCCAACTCTTCGCCGAAGATGGCACGGTTACGGCGGTCACCGTCATCCAGGCCGCCCCCAACCACGTGCTCCAGGTGAAGACCGCCGACGGGCCCGATGCCTACAACGCAGTCCAACTGGGCTTCGAGCCCCGCAAGGAGTCCGGAGCAAGCAAGCCGCAGCTCGGGCACTTCAAGAAGGCGAACGCCGAGGCCCTGCGTTTCGTGCGGGAGATCCGCCTCGACGACGCCACCGTGAAGGACTACGCGCCGGGACAGACCCTGGGCGTGCAGGACGTGTTCTCCGATGGCGACCGCTGTGACGTGATCGGGACCTCGAAGGGCAGTGGCTTCACCGGGGTGATGAAGCGCTTCGGCTTCCGTGGCTTTCAGCGCACCCATGGCACCCACGAGTTCTTCCGCCATGGGGGGTCCATCGGCTGTCGGCTCACTCCCGGCCACGTGTTCAAGGGCAAGAAGATGCCGGGGCAAATGGGTAATTGGCGGGTCACCATCCAGAACCTGACGGTCATGCAACTCGACAACGAGCGTGGCCTGGTGTTCGTGAAGGGCGGGGTGCCCGGGCCCGTCGGAGGGATGGTCATCGTCCGCAAGGCGGTCAAGAAGGGCTGATCATGGCGAATCCGCTGTGGACGCCGTCCGCAGAAAGGGTGGAGACCGCCCGCATCACTCGCTTCATCCAACAGGTGAACGAGTCGCGCAGCCTTACCCTGGATAGCTACGACGCACTGTATGACTGGTCCATCGAGGATCCGGCGGCGTTCTGGGAGGAGATGTGGAAGGCGGCGGAAGTGATCGCCAGCCGTCCGCCAGATGCCACCCTCGTGAACCCCGCGATGCCAGGCAGCACCTGGTTTCCAGGCGCGGAACTCAACTTCGCAGAGAACCTGCTGCGGTACCGCGACGATCACACCGCCCTGATCTTCGTTCACGAGAGCGGCGCGCCGCCCGTCCGCGTCACCTACGCGGAGCTCGCGGAACAAGTGGCGCGGATGATCGTGTTCCTGGATGACCAGGGCGTTGGCGCGGGTGACCGCGTCGCGATCCTGTTGCCCAACCGCATCGAAGCGGTCGTCACCATGCTGGCCACCGCCGCCATGGGGGCGATCTTCTCCTCCTGCAGCCCCGACTTCGGGCTCCAAGGCGTGCTGGACCGCTTTGGACAGATCGAGCCGAAGGTGTTGGTCACCAGCGACGGCTACACCTACAACGGCAAGCGGTACAACATCCAGAAGCGGGTCCAGGAGCTGCTGCTGGAGATCTACGCCATCGAGCGGGTTGTGCTGGTCCCGGTGTTGCACGAGACGCCCAGCCGGGCGGGCCTGCGCGGCGCGCTGTTGTGGTCGGAGGCCATCGACCGCACCGCCTCCGGACCGAAGTTCGCCCAGCTCCCCTTTGACTACCCGCTGTACATCCTCTACTCCTCCGGCACGACCGCGGTGCCGAAATGCATCGTCCACGGTGCTGGGGGCACATTGCTCCAGCACGCCAAGGAGCTGATGCTGCACACCGATGTGAAGCGGGAGGACGTCGTGTTCTACTTCACTACCTGCGGGTGGATGACGTGGAACTGGCTGGTGAGCTCGCTCGTGGCTGGCGCCACCGTGGTCCTCTACGACGGGAGCCCGAGCCACCCCAACCTCGACACGCTCTGGAAGATGACCGACGACCTTGGGGTGACCGTGTTCGGAACCAGCCCCAGGTTCATCACCGCGTGTACCAAGGCCGGCCTCCAACCTGGCCGGGAGCACGACCTCTCCGCCCTGCGAACCCTGTTGTCCACTGGCGCCCCGTTGTCGGTCGAGAACTTCCAGTGGGTGTACGACAACGTGAAGTCCGACCTCCAGCTCTCGTCCATCTGCGGCGGCACGGACATCGTCTCCTGCTTCATGCTCGGCTCACCCATCAGCCCGGTGTACCCGGGCGAGATCCAGAAGCGCGGCCTGGCCATGGCGGTGGAGGCACGGGACGCCGCCGGGAACCCGGTGGTCGGCGAAAAGGGCGAGCTTGTGTGCACCAAGCCCTTCCCGTCCATGCCGGTGAGCTTCTGGAACGACCCGGATGGCGAGAAGTACCAAAGCGCCTACTTCAACCACTACCCGGGGGTCTGGCGCCACGGCGACTTCATCGAGATCACCGAACGCGGAGGCGTCATCGTCTACGGGCGCTCCGACGCCACCCTCAACCCCGGCGGGATCCGCATCGGGACGGCGGAAATCTACCGCCAGGTCGAGGCGATGGACGAGGTAGTGGACTCCCTGGTCATCGGCCAGCGATGGGAGGACGACACCCGGATCGTGCTGTTCGTGGTCCTGCGGGAGGGGATCGTCCTCGACGAGGACCTCATGGGCCGCATCAGGACCCGGATCCGCACCCGCACCACACCCCGCCACGTCCCGGCCAAGGTCCTCGAGGCCCCGGACATCCCCCACACCATCAGTGGCAAAAAGGTCGAGATCGCGGTCACCCGCATCATCCATGGCGAAGGGGTGAAGAACCGCGACGCCCTGGCCAACCCGAGTGCCCTCGACTTCTTCGGGGACCTCCCCTCGCTCCGCACCTGACGACTACGCCCCGTCGGCCAAGGTCACCCCAGCGCAAACCACAGCGCCCCGGCCAGGCTAGACGCCCCGCAGCAGAACAGGACGCTGGCCAGCACCGCTACCGCACCTCCCACAACCCAGGGGTTGAGCGCCTGTTGCTCCACCACGGGGGCGGTCGCGGCGGCCGAAACGGGCTCCTGCGGTGCGGCGGCAGCAATGGGTTGTTCCAGGGGGGTTGGGGTGCGGTTCACCTGGAGGTCCTCGGCCGGGCGCTTCCGGTTCCACTCCGGGAAGGTCGGACCCTCCATCTGGCGAATCTGGTCCTCGCACACATCGCACACCGTGCCCGCTTTGAGGCGCTTTTCGGGCGAGTAGGCCAGCATCTCCGCCAACAGGATGCGGAGATCGGGGTGCTCGACCGCCAACAGGCGTTTCGCCAGGAAGTCGCGATAGTCGCGGCTCTGGACCGCTAGCATCGCCTGCTGCTCGATCCGCAGGCCATGGAAGAAGGGCTCCCCAACGAGCAGCTCGAACAGGGTGCACCCGAGCCCGTAGACGTCCCCTGGCGGTCTGCTCACCTGGAAGGCCAACGCCTCGGGCGCCGCGTACCCAGGCGTGCCCAGCACCTCGCCCATGCGGGTCTTGGCGTGACGGTGCATCTCGCTGCTTCGCGCCAACCCGAAGTCGAGCAGCTTGACCGAGCCCTGGTCGGAGAGCCGGATGTTCGCCGGCTTCACGTCGCGATGGATCAGGTTCAGCGGACGTCCGGTCTCGGGATTGGGGGTGGTCAGCGCCCAGTCGAGGGCGCTCGCCACCCGCGCCACGATGTCCACCGCGACCCGCGGCGGCAACAGGTTGCCCCGGGTGCCGAACCGGGCGAGGTCCACACCCTCCACGTACTCGGTCACCAGCGCCAGCCGCCCGTCGATCTGGGTGATCTCGTGGAAGCCCGGGATGCAGGAGTGCTGAAGCAGCGCGAGCGCCTGACCCTCGTCCTTGAGGCGGTTGATCGCGTCCGAGTCCTCGTCCCAGGCCTCGCGGAGAAGCTTGACCGCTACGAGCCGCGAGATCCCGCCCCGGGTGCGCTGCTGCGCCAGCCATACCTCCCCTACACGGCCTTCACCGAGGAGGCGAATCAGCTGGAAGGGGGGCTCGTTCGTGTGTGGCACCGCCGGACTATACCCGCTCGGCCCGGGCCGTACCCCGGAGATCACCCTATTCCCGACGATTCTCTAGCTGCAGCTGAGACGGCCGCCGCGCACCAGGCAACGGATGGATTTTCCCGACCGCGGCACCTCTACTGGGGCCCTCATCTCGACGACCCCTTGGAGCTTGATGGTGCAGCTCCCTACGGGGGCGTTGAACCGTGCCACGTTGTCGCTGCCGGTGAGCGCCTCGCTCGCCTTCCAGTCGCCGCACTCCACATCCACCCCGGAGATGGCGATGTCGCTGTCGACCTTGACCTTGAGCGTCGCCGTGGACGCGGGGGCCGGCGGCGGGGCGATCGGGATCTCCACCCGGCACATCTTGCCCACGAGCCCGTTGACGTAGGCGATCTCGACATCGTCTCCCAACAGGGAGGCCCGCTGGCTGTACGCCGCCAGCTCCGCCCCGCAGGGGTCGGCGTTCATGGAGCGGGCGAGCAGCATCTCGCTCCAGGCCATGAGCGCTCGGGCCTTGCGCAGGCTGCGCTTGTCGCCCTCGAGCAGCGCCCCGACGGTGGTGTTCCACACCTGTTCCCCCGGCTCCCCGGTGGACGCCTCGCGGAAGGAGATCGTCAGGGTAATGGGGTCGCTCGGTTTCAGCTTCCGCATCTTCAGGTCCTGCAGGAAGACCTGCGAGGTCCCCGCGTAGTAGTGGATCGGCTGCACGTCTTCCTTGGTCGTGCTGGCCTCCTCGCCGTAGAAACGCTCCATCGCCAGGCTCTCGGGCAGGTCGAGTGCGAAGTGCACGTCGTGGGCGATGGTGCGGGTCAGGCTCTCGAAGCCCGGCCCGAACACACGCTCCACTACCCGCTCGCTGCCCAGGTAGACGTAGGCGCCCTTGCCCTTCTCGGTGAGCATGTCGAGGACCTTGTCATTGAAATCCCGCCCGACACCCACCCCGGTGAGGCGGATGCCCTGGTCCTCGTAGGCGCTCCCGATCTGGCTCACCGAGTCCTCGTTCACATCCCCGGTGTTCAGGAACGCGTCTGTGATCACCATCACCCGCGTGTTCCGACGGATGCCCTCGGTCCGTGCGGTCGCCAGGCCGTAGGCCTCCTTGAGCCCCCGGCTGAGGTTGGTGGAGCCACGCGGTCGCATGCCCTCGATGGTGTCCGCGAGCAGTCGCGAGTCGTCCCGCCCGACGACGTAGTTTTCGAGCGGGGTGCACACGCGGTCGTCGAAGAGCACGACATCGACGCGGTCACCGGGCTTCAGCTGGTCCGACATCACCCGCAGGCCCTTCTTGACGTAGTCCATGCGGCCCTCGGCGCTCATGGAGCCCGAGCGGTCGATGAGCACGGTGAGGTTCAGCGGCTTGCGCGGCGGGACCGCGCCCCTGACGGCCAGCGCCACCGAGAGCGTGTCGTCTCCAGTCTGCTCTGCGCCCCCCAGCACGCTGAACATCTCGTGAGCCGCGACCGGGGCGGTGTCGAAGCTGAAGTAGTTCAGCAGCTCGTGGGGACGTACCTGGGCGGGCGAGAAGGACCGGCCGTTGTCCACCGCCCACAGCAGGCGTTGGGCGCTCGCGAGACTCATCGAGTCGTCGTTCGAGAGGTACACCGTGGCACCCCAGTCCAGCGTCGGCCCTTCGTCGACCCGCCTCTCGGAGGGGGTCGGCTGATCCGCCATCTCGGCGTCCGCCACGGCCTCCTCCATGGCCACGGGTTGGGGTGTCGGGTCCGGTGCGGGCGCCGCCAAGGCCTCCGCTTCCGGAACTGCAGAGCCCTCGCCTGCTGCGGCTGCGGCCGACGGTGGCGGTGCCGACGTTGGAGTTACCGGCATTGGCGGTGCAGACGTTGGCGGTGCAGCGCTGGCGGTCGGCCTGGCGGCGCTCTTCGAGACGGGCCGGACCGACTCCTCCCACCTCGGCGATGCCAAGCACTCCGGGCGGAAGATCGCCGCTCCCGTCGGGATCACCACCTCCGGCTCGGGCTCGTAGAACGGCGTGCG
>JAFDJI010000784.1 GCA_019307545.1 Deltaproteobacteria bacterium
CTCGAGCCGGTCATCGATGGCCTGAGCCTCGCTCAACCGCAGATCGCATTCCTGAACGGTGCGCCGACGGACAACGACGCGACGCTGGTCGCCGAGGGCTACCACGAGATCGCCGATCCCCGTATCAGCGCGAGCGACTGGGCGGTGGTGGCCGACGAGGACGTGGTGGATTGGGATCCCGCCATCGCGGAGGCCCTGTTCGAGGACATCATGGAGGACGCCAACGACGAGGTGGACGCCATCTTCGCCGCCAACGACGGTATCGCGGGGGCTGTGGTCGGTGTGCTGAGGAACCAGTCGCTGGATCCGAAACCGCTCAGCGGCCAGGACGCCACCGTGGAGGGGCTCCAGCACGTCATCTCGGGTTGGCAGACGATGACGGTCTTCAAACCGATCGAGGAAATGGCCGGGCTGGCCGCCGATGCGGCCATCGCCCTCCTCGATGGCGACACTGCCTCCACCCTCACCACGAACACCTACAACAACGGCGAGAACGATATCCCGCACATCAAGGTGCCCGTGGTGGCCGTCACCGCAGACAACATCGAAGAGACGGTCATCGCCGCTGGTTTCCGCACCTGGGAGGAGATCTGCGTGGGCGAGTGGGCCGCGTTCTGCCCGCTGGAGTACCAGCGGTAGTCACTCCTCGGACGACGGATCGTCCCAGGTGGCGATGTCGAAGTTCTCGGCGTACGCCACACCCTCGGGGCCGCTACCCTCACTGCCCTCGGCTTGGCCGACGATCTCGCCGTTGGAGCCATCCTCGTCGAACCGGCCCGAGACGTGGGCATCCACCGCGTCGAAGTCGTCGGGGTCCACCTCGGTGACCTCGTAGGTGCCTCCGAGCGCGTCCAGGTCAAGGGTCTGGAAGAAGGACGCCTGGTCCCCGAGGGCGGACGCCAGGGTCACCCACCAGCCTTCGTCGAAGGAACCGTCTTCGGTGGCGAAGGTCACCCGGGCGCGGATCTCCAGTTGGTCGGGGCAGTCCAACATCAGCTCCTGGCCACTTCCGTCGTCCTCCCACTCGTAGTCGACCCACAGGACATCGCCCCCGTCATGGGTGACGGTGAGGGTGAGCGGGGTCTCGCCACCCGATTCCCAAGAGAGGATCTCGGCGTGGGTGCCCGCCGCGTAGGTGAGGACGTCGTTGGGACTGAAGCCGCCGGGGGCGACCTCGTCGAGCGCGATCACCTCGCTCCCCACCGCGGCGCAGACTGCGGCCTCGTCCCCCATCTGTTCTCCCAGGCATCCACCGACGAGTACCGCAAAGAGGAATGTGAGGCGTCGCATGGGCATCCCCGCGTCCGTGCCTCCCCAATATGGCCCAACCACGTCTCCCCCACAATTGCTGCGCACGAGGCCGCAAGCGATTGAAGACGGTTTTTGTGTACAGTGACCGCGATACCCGGAGGAAGCCCAGGCATGCTCGCCCTCTTGCTCCCGCTCGCCATCGCGTTCGCACAGGAGGTGGAGACCCCTGAGCTGAACGCGCAGCTCTACCGACCGCCCATCGACGCGCGGACCACCCTGTGGACCGAGAACGCGCGGGTGGGCCCCATGGGGACCGGCACTGCTCGCGTGATCGCCAGCTACGTCCACCGCCCGTTCGTGTTCGAGCCTCCCGAGGGCGAGGTGGTGGAGTTGGTGTCCTACGTGCTGCAGGCGGACCTCGTGGCCGGCTATGCGCTCGGTCCCTTCCGCTTTGGGGCCGGGATCCCGATCTACGCATTGTCGTCTGGTGAGCAGGGCGCCGAGTCTGGTCTCGGGGACGTGGTGCTCGACGTGAAGGCCGCACTGGTCGATGCGTCGGTGGGCCTCGCGATCGGCTCACGGTTCCTCCTTCCCACCGCGACCGTCGATCTCCCACTCGGCTCGCGCGGCGTTGGCTGGGAGGGTTTGGTGATGGTGGACCACCAGGTGGGTCGCCTGTCCCTGGTGGCGAACCTGGGGACCCGGGCTCTTCCAAAGGCGGAGCTTCCCAACGTCACCGTGAACGATCAGCTCTTCTTCCGCATCGGCGAGGGGTACGCGTTGACGGATGCCACCGGCATCTCGCTGGACGTCGGGGGGCAGTTCAACTACTCCGCGAGCCTCGGAAACCGCGCTGGAGCGAGTGCCGAGGCGCTGCTCGGGGGATGGCACCGCTTCGACGACGACTGGGTGCTCCGCGGCGGGGTGGGGACCGGCCTCAGCCGCGGCATCGGCTCGCCGACGATGCGCGCCGTGCTCGGCATCGCCTGGGAGCCCGCGCCACGGGACCGCGACGACGACGGGATCGTCGATCGCGCGGACATGTGTCCGGATGACCCCGAGGACGCCGACGGCTTCGAAGACCACAACGGGTGCCCGGACCCGGACAACGACGGCGACTACATCCTCGATGGGAGCGACGGCTGCCCGGACGACCCCGAGGACGATGACGGGGTCGAGGATGACGACGGCTGCCCGGAGACCCGCACCGTGGTGGTCATCCGATTCCAGGACCCCGACGGAGGGCCCGTCGCCGGGGTGCAGGCCGAGGTGGAAGGGAAACCCCTTCCGGTCACCG
>JAFDJI010000785.1 GCA_019307545.1 Deltaproteobacteria bacterium
GTGTAGTCGAAGGTCTTTCCGTCCAGGGCCAGCCCTGCGATGTAGTTCATCAGCTCGCGGCGGAAGTCGTCCTTGCGGCCATCGGGGATGTCGATCTTCTCCTCGACGGAGCGCATGAGTCGCTCGTTGGCCTCCTCGTAGGCCCCGGTGAAGGCGTTCTTCACCTTTTCCTTGAGTACATAGGCGCGCAGGTTCTCGATGTAGTTGGCACACAGGCGCTGCATCGCGCCCTTGTCGGCGGCGATCGCCTTCTGCACCTCGGTCTTGACGATGTCGTCGTACTCCCCCTTCACGACCGCCAGCAGCTCGCGGGCCTTGTCCCGCTCCTCGTCGGTGGTGATGAGGGTGTGCGTCTTCAGCCCGCTCTCCAGCTCGTTGAGCACCTGGAACGGGTTCAGACAGGTCAGGTCCGGGTTCTTCACCAGCGCGTTGGAGATCTTGTCCTGCACGTAGCGCGGCGAGATCCCCTCCAAACCCTCGCGCCTGGCCGCCTTCCGCAGCTCCTTGACGTGGTCCTCGGTGAACCCGGGGATGAACCGCGCGTCATAGAGCTTCGCCTTCTGGAGCAGGGTCAACTTGTGGTGGGTGGGCTCCTCCAGTCGGGTCAGCACTGCCCACAGGGCGGCGACGTCCAAGGTGTGGGGCGCGATGTGGGCGCTGACCGTTTGCGGGTTGAAGTCCTTCTGGTAGATGCGGACTTCCTGGGACGGGCGGGTGATGTAGGGGACATCCACCCGGATGGTCCGGTCTCTGAGCGCCTCCATGTACTCGTTGTTCTGCAGGCGGCGGTACTCCGGCTCGTTGGTGTGGCCGAGGATGACCTCGTCGATGTAGGTCTGCGCGAACTTCTTCGGCTTGATGTGGTGCTCCTGGCTGGCACCCAGCAGGTCGTACAGGAAGGCCACGTCCAGCTTCAGCATCTCGATGAACTCGATGAGCCCGCGATTGGCGATGTTGAACTCCCCGTCGAAGTTGAAGGCGCGCGGGTCGGAGTCGGACCCGAACTCAGCGATGAGCCGGTAGTTGATGTCGCCGGTCAGCTCGGTGGAGTCCTGGTTCTTCTCGTCCTTGGGCTGGAAGGTGCCGATGCCCACCCGGTCCTTCTCGCTCAGGACCAGGCGCCGCACCTTGATGCGTTTGGCGAGCTGCAGGAAGTCGCCGTGTACCTCCTTCATCACGTTGCGGTACATGAAGCGGCACACCGGGTTGAGGTCGCCCTCGATCTTGAGTGTGTAGGGCTCGTTGTACTTCTCGTGCAGGGTCTTGTTCAGCTCGGTGAGGATGATGTGGTGCACCTCGTCCGGGAGCAGGCGCAACGGATCCTCGTTCATCGGGCTTCGAATCTCACCACCGTCCTCGGTGATCCACGAGTAGGTGTACAGGCGGCCCGCCGGGCTACGTGAGTAGTGCTCGAGCCCCTGTTTGAAGAGCCTGGCGATGGTGGATTTCGAGGATCCGACCGGGCCGTGCAGGAGCAGGACGCGCTTCTCCGGTCCGTAGCCCATGGCGGCGGCGCGCAACACGCGTACCAGCTTCATCAGGTGGATGTCGATGCCGTAGACGGCATCGTGGCCGGCGCCAAAGGGGTCATCGAAGAACTTGTAGCGGAGGATCCGCTTCTTGTATTCGGTGTACTCCTCCACGCCGTACGAGTCGATGAGGTCGTACAGTCGCTGGTAGGCGTTCCGCGCAATGCGCGGGTCCTCTCGGACCATCTCGAGGTAGTCGTCGAACGTGCCTTCCCAGAGAAGCTCCAGGAACCGGCCCACGTCCTGGTGGGCCGCAATGAGGCCCATGAATCGAGATGCGTTGGTAGCCGGCTTCTGCCCTTCCATGGTTCTCCTCGGGAGTCGTCGAACGGTGGGTTCGCACGGAAGCCGTCACTCTCGTGATCACACCCCGCATCGTCCGTTCGGCTGGGGTTGGTGAAGGAATCGAGAGAGCGTCTGGTGAATGAGGTAGTCGGGCTTGACTGGAGCCGGGTGCCACCTGCCCCGGGACACCCCTATGAATATTGTGCCGCGAAAGGAGACCTCGTGCGTGTCATTTCCTGCCACTGGTGGGGGTTTGCACTGGTCTCACCCATCAGAACCCATGGCGCGGACTGGTTGTTCCTACGGCACGCCGCCCCTCGAGAACCGCGCTCATGGCTCGGTGACGATGGGCGACGAGGAGGTAGAGGCCGGTCCAGAACGCGTTGCCATCCACCCCAGCCCCAGACCCGCGGCCAGGATCCCCACCAGCACGACCATCCCGGCCAACCCAGCGACGACGAGGACGGTGAAGCGATGCCGAGCGGGCTTCGGCGAAGGGACCGGGGGCGGCGCTGGGGGCACGAAGGGGGTCTCGTCGGACATCTCCCCGCTCGCCCCCCCGGTCTCGAGCGTCGGGACGGGCTGGCGCACAACCCGTGGGCGGCCCTCGTCGGGTTCGGCACCGTCCTGAGCCAGATCGAGCGTACCCTCGGTGAGGACGCGGCCCTCCAGCGACCCGGCGACATCCGCGGGGGTCGGCCAGGTCCGCTCGCGGCACCACCGTCGCAGCGAG
>JAFDJI010000786.1 GCA_019307545.1 Deltaproteobacteria bacterium
AACAACCCCTATTCGATCGTGCGCGGCGACGTCGAGGTGTCCTACATCGACGGCAAGGTAGTGCCGGCCTATCGGGCGTCGCTGAGCGGCGCCCTGTCCTGGGTGGGGCGCAGGCCCCGGGCCAGCCGTCCGATCCGGGACGGCTTCGCCGTGGTGAAGGTCGGGGAGCTACGCGACATCCGGGTGATGCGCAACTCGAATGTCATCGGGACCACCAACCGTCGCGGCGAGATCGTCGTGCCGGAGCTGACCTCGTTCTACGACAACCAGGTGTCGGTGCGGGGTGAGGACGTGCCCATCGAGTTCGCGCTGTCGAGCATGGAGCAGTACGTCTCTCCCCCCCAGCGAGGTGTCGCCTGCGTGGTCTTCAACGCCGCGCACATCCAACCGGTGATCGGTCGCCTGCAGGTGCGAGACGGGACCGGAACCTCTGCGCTGGAATACCAGGAATTCACCGTGCGCGCGGGAGACGTGGTGCTACAGACCCAGACCGCGTACCAGGGCGAGTTCTACATCGACATCAGCGAGGCGGACGAACGCCAGAGCGTCCAACTCGGGTGCCACCATCTGGCCCAGGGGATCGGCGCTGAAGTCCAAGAGGAACTCACCATCGAGATCGAGGTGGACGGGCGCACTGTGAGGCACCTGCTCCAGGTCCCCGAGAGCGAAGAGTTGTTCATCGACGTTGGGGAGGTCATCATCACGGTGCCAACGGGTCCCGAGGACGGCGAATGATGGGCTGGACGCGGACAACGCCGCAGAGACGTCTCATGCGGCTCGTGCCGTGGGGCGCGCTGTTCATACTGGCGGTGCTCGCCTGTCCGCTCCGGTCGGGCTGGGCCAAGGAGTGCAAGATCAGCTCCACGCCCATGAACTTCGGCGGATACGACCCTCTTTCCTCCACTCCGGTCACCGGAATCGGCACCCTCGACATCATCTGCAATCCCACCCACAAGGTCTTCACCGTCACCGTCGAGATGAGTCCCGGCAACATGGGCGGCCATGCCGAGCGGGCGATGGTCTCCGCCGCCGGCGGGCAGCTTTTCTACAACGTCTACAGCAACCCCTCCTACACCGTGGTCTTCACCACCATGACCCGCACGGTGACCCGCCGCACCCCGTGGACCATCTCCCTGTACGGGCAGGTCCGGGCACTCCAGAACGTGCCTCCGGGGCTGTACAGCGACACCGTCACCGCCACGATCTTCTACTGAACGCGCCTCAGAGCGATGTCGCGTTCACCGTCAGGGCGGAGGAGATCGCGTCACAATCCGCGGAGCTGGCCGCACCCGGGGGCTGTAGATCGAGTCGGTCGACCATGATTCCCTCGACGAGCGGGAACATGGTGGCCCCGACGTTGGCCTCGACCAGCGACCGCATGTCCTTGTCGTTCCCGGGTTCGTCCCAGGGCAGCCCGGCCCCCATGAGGCCGTTGGTCACCGAGACGGGTGAGCCCGCCAGCGGCAGGGAGAGCACCACCGCGCGCGCGGTGATGTCCACGTCCATGGGCCCGTAGCCCATGTCGATCTCGCCTTGAAGGGGCAACTCGGTCAGCTCCACGTCGAGCACGCCTCCGGTGACGGAACTCTCCACGCTGGTCACCACCACCTCGTCGTTGACATCGAGGTCGAGGAGCACACAGTCGTCGGTCTCCCCGCCGTCGTAGCCAGCGACGGTGATGTCGATGACGAGGTCACCCGCGGTCACCGCGTCGCCCAAGGGGCCGCCGATGCCAAGCCCGAAGGAACTCAGGGAGCTCTCGAGGCTCGAGAGCGCGTTGTCGACACCCCCGGCGCCGTCCACCTTGCCACAGCCAACGGAATCGTCGGTGCTCTGGGTGTCGTGGTCGTCGAGGTCGAACCCGCTCGTGGGCGTGGCTACCGACATCCCATTGATGCGCAGGGTGAAGGCATTGCCGTCGCAGGTGGCCTCGCCCACGCCATCGTCGGTATCCCCACCCCCGCTGCATGCCACCACAGCTCCCAATGCCACAAACAAAAACAAACGGCCCATACGCGCCTCCAGATCGGCCCGACGGTATCCGAACAAGCCCCCCGTCGCGTCAGCCTTGCGTCAATGCGCGCCCCTCCTCATCCCTTGCCATGTCAAGGGTTTATTCTCGAAGTCACTTGAAGTTATCCACACCGTCCACAGCCTCTTGTGGACAACCGTCGTACACTGCGTGGCATGTCGACCGGACGCACCATGCTCTGGGTGGTCGGGTGCCTGGCGGGAATGGCGCTGAGCGCCGCTGGTTTCGTGTGGTACCGCCTCTCCAACCCCTCCTACGGACACCTCGCGCTGCCCGGACGGCTCATTTCGACCGAGAGCCCGGAGGGGCGACGGATGCTGGCGGAGGCGGAGGCCCGCGCCGACCACGTCGCCCTGACCCGCTGGTTCGTGTCCCAGGAGAAGCTGTCGTGGTGCGGTCCGGCGAGTGCCACCATCGTGCTCAACGCCCTGTTCTCGCCCCCCGCGGGCGAGGCCCTCACCCAGCGCGAGGTGTTCACTCACGAGGGCCGTGGCTGCTTCGCGACGTC
>JAFDJI010000787.1 GCA_019307545.1 Deltaproteobacteria bacterium
GGAGAGAGTGTAGATCGTGACGCGATAGTCGTAGCCCGCGCCTCCATCGGTATTGGCCTTGGCACGCGAGGCGCTGGTGGCGAAGGTGTAGAGCTTTGTCGGGTCGAGGCCGGTCAACGAGAGGTCGACCCACCAGCCGGAGGCGCCATAGTAGATCGTGCCGGTCATGTCGACGATGCCGCCGAATGTGTTGCGGGCGTCCGTGCTGGCGGCGGTGTCGTAGCCGCCAGTCCAGGTCGAGGCGACCTGCGGCTGCCATTGCACGGTACTCACGGCCGTGTTCTGCGTGAACGTCGCCGTGACCCCGGTCGAAGTCCCGTCCGAGAAGTCGACCAGGGAACCCGAGGTCGGCGTGTACTGGGTTCCCGATCCGGACGACGAGTCCCCCGACTTGTTGCCGATGCCGAAGTACGTGACGTTCGAGCTGGTGTAGTGAACCGGCTGGCCGTTCGGATCCATCCCGGTGCCGTCCAGGCCGGAGTCGTAGACGCAATCGTTGTAGGACGTGTAGGGGGCCGCGCTGGCCGAGGCGGCGAACAGCAGCCCCAAGACGAGGAGGGCAGCGGTGGCGGCGAGATTCAGGGTCGACTGGGTACGCATCATACTCCCCCGCGGGGTACACCCCGGGCAAATGAGTCCGTCGCCATTGCGTGCAACCGCAATGCCAATCACTCCAAATCGCAGAGAATACGCAGGAGAGCCGCTCAACTGCCTGATCTGACAGCGATTCCATGCGGAGAGCCTGGACCGGCTCAGGCGTCGAGGCATGCGAAGCGCGGGGCAAGAGGAAAAGTTTTTCGCGCTATTGGCGAAATGTTTTCCGACACGCAATCGTTTAGGGGCAGGCCGGACACGAGCCCCCCCTGGACCGCGAGGGTCCAGGGGGTATCTCGGCAGCCTTGTGCCTTCAATCAGGCTCCGAAGCGCCGGCGCCGGGCCAGGAACATCGCCCCCGCGCCCACCACCAGCAGACTCAGCAGCGCCCGGCCGGCCGGCGAAGCGCTGGGAAGGTCGGGCCTGTCGCAGGTTGCGGGGCGCTCCACGCTCTTGCTCCCATCGTTGATGCAGCCCAGGAGCGCGTCGCAGCTGTCGACGGTGCACATGTCGTCATCGTCGCAAACCGGCGGCGCCCCAGCCGTGCAAGTCCAGCTCACGCAGACCTCGTTGCCGTTGCAGAGGTCGCCGTCGGCACACGAGAGGCCGTTCCTGGGCAAATCGCGCCCGCACTCGTCCGACACCCCGTCACAGAACTCGGCTGCGTCGCAGACGTGTACCGAGGGCCGGCACTCCGTCGTGAGCTTCGCATCCGCCGGACAGGCGGCGCTGGCCCCGTCGCAGTTGTCCGGAGCATCGCACTCGCCGACCGCCGCACGGCACAGAGTCGTCGGGGGCTCGTAGTTGGCCTGACAGTTCCCCACAGCATCACAGCTGTCCGGATCGTCACAGACCGTGTCGCCGGGATCGCCACACGCGGTGGCCGGCGGTTCGAAGGCGTCGGCAGGACAGGAGGGTGCCGCACCCGTGCACGTCTCGGCTACGTCGCAGTCACCCGCCGCCGCACGGCACTCCATGGTCGCCGGTTCGAAGGCGTCGGCAGGACAGTCGTCCGCTACGCCGTCGCACACCTCGGCCACGTCGCACGCGCCCGCAGAGGCCCGGCACTCGCTCGTGAGCTTCGCATCCGCGTCACAGGTGCCCGCGCCGTCGCAGTAGTCCGCTGCGTCGCAGACGCCGGCTGCCGCACGGCACACGGTCGCAGCCGACTCGTACTGGCAGGTGGCCGAGCAGCAGTCGCCGGGGAGGGTGTTGCCGTCGTCGCAATCCTCGCCGGCATCCACGGTGCTGTCGCCGCAGACGCCACCGGCCGCCGTTCCCGTGACGAGTACGTCGTCGATTGCGATGTCGCCCGTGTAGCTGCTTCCCCGGATGCCGAGGATGTGGATCTGGATGCTCCCACCCACGTAGCTGCCCAGGTCGACGATGGCCTCGTACCAGGTGTCGCCCTGGTCTCCGGAGAGGCTCCAGGCGCTGGCATAGCTGCCCAGCGATCCGCAGCTGTCGCCCGTGCTGGAGGCCACCTGCACGTCGAGGGTATCGATGCTGGCGCCGTACATGTGGTACCAGAGGGTCAGCTCGGCCGCGCTCACGCCGGTGAGGTCGAGACAGGGGCTTTCGAGAATGGCGGTGTCCCCCGAAACCCTGGGGCTCGAGGTCTCGATAAAGAGATGGTATTTACGAAAGAATCGTTGCTGCGATTGTTCACACGAAAAGACCGCCTTTCGTGAGTTGCACATCTACTGCGTAGGCCGGGGAAGGCGTGACCAACAGCAGCCCGAGGACAGAGGCAAGATTCAGAGCCGGAGGAGCGCGCATGGGCAATATCCTCTTCTGAGCACCGCGCTCAGTCAGTGCGTAGGCCCGCGCCCTCCCCTGGGGGACGAGCACGGGCCTGCCCCCGCAGGGACACGCAATAAAGCACCCTAACTAGCCGTCTTACCGCTGGTTTTCTGCGATTTGACGCGAGCGATCGAGGACCGC
>JAFDJI010000788.1 GCA_019307545.1 Deltaproteobacteria bacterium
CTCCGCGGCTTCGCGGATGTCCGCGGCCAACTTGGGCCCGAAGATGGTGTTCCCGGAGTCGAAGGGGTTGTCGGACTCGGCGGTGGAGAGGATCTGTCCCTCGCCGAACACCACCGCGATCTGGTCCTTGCCCTTGGAGGAGGGCGGCTTGGACTTCTCCAGGTACTTCCCCAGGGACATGGAGGTGTACTCCTCGGTGCCGGCCACCTCGCGGAGCGCCTCCTTCACCTCGTCCATGTACCCCTGCTGGTCGATGAGACCGGCTTCGAGGGCCTCCTTGTTGGTGATCATCCCCTTGGCCACCACCGCGCGCAGCTTGGCTTCGTCCATGCCCCGCCGGGCCGCGACGTCAGCGTACCAATGCTCTTGCATGTCCCCCACGACGTCGGTGATCGCCTCCCGGAAGTACTCGCTCATCTCGGTTCGGGAGAACGGCTCGCCGGCGCTCTTGTACTCCTTGAGCATGATGAAGTCCGGCTCGATGTGGAGCTTGTCCAGGGTGCCCCGCCAGAAGGGCACGTCCACCTGGAACCCGTCGATCGCCCAGAAGGCGAACGGCGTGGCCCACACCCGGGTCCCGGAGGTCGCGGCGTAGTAGTTGCCGTCGCTGATCATGTCGGTCTGCAGCATGGTGTGGACTGGCTTGCCGCTGTCGGCGAAGCGGCGGATCTCGTCGGCGAGCTCCTTGTGTTGGGCCATGCCCAGCTGGGGCTGCTCGATGGTCACCAGCAGCCCCGCCACAGACTCGTCCTCGGCGGCGCGGCGGAGGGCCTCGCGGACGTCCCACAGGGAGTTGTCCGAGACCCCCAGGCCCAGCTCGGCCAGCAGGTTCGGCTGCGGGCCCTCGGCCATCTGCCCGTCCAGGTGGAGCTCCAGGACGGTGCCTTCCTCCATTCGTCCGTGGGAGAGTGTCAAGCTCACCCCCACGGCGATCACGGCGACCGCCACCACCAGGCCCAACACGGCCAGCGCGACGACCCACACCAGCCAACGCCGGCCCTTCTTCTCTTCACTCATGGCTCGCTCCCAGGTTCGATGTGCCCGATACGGCGTACGCCCAAGGGGTATTCCATTTTGCGGGCTCTGGGATCGCGCTTCCGACGATCCGTGTCAGTAGCCTCCGACCATGGCGGAGAACGACCCCACTACCTGCGCGGTGCGGGTCCCGCCCTGCTCGACGAACTCCAGGTCGAACTCCCCGTCCACCCAGGTCGCGGGGATGGGATCATCGGTGACCTCCAGGCTACCGGTCGGCGTATCGAAGGCATCGCCACCCACGATCACGTCGCCACAGTGCTCAGTGGGCTGCTCGCTTCCGGACGGGCAGGCGCCGAAGGTGGTGATCTCGCCGGGAAGGTCCTCCTCGGGCCCCAACATCAAGAGACTCCAGCCCGCGGTGCCCTGGTCGGTGATGTTCAGGGTGTAGGTCTCGTCGGCAGTGGTGAAGATCGGAATCGGGTCTCCCCACACGGTGTCCGACCCGTCCACGGTGACCGTCACCGCGGCGGACGGCTCGTCGTCGCCGTTGCCGTTGCAGGCCGCGCCCAACGCAACCATCGCCGCCATCCACAGGGTCCGCGTCATCGGTGCCTCCCTCCAGGCGCCCAGCCCATGACCCAACCTACTCTGGGTACTGGCAGCCGAAGGGTTCCATGTCCTCCTCGTAGGGCTCGCCCAGCCACAGGGTGCGACCGTCCGCAGCGATGTCGCTGCTGGTGGTGTCCGGGTAGGTGCACCCGGGCAGTGGGACCTCGGTCGTCGCGCCGGTCGGGTCCACGCGCCAGGCACGGATGAGGTTGGAGAGCAGGAAGTCGCCCGCCGGCGTCCAGGTGTACTGCGCATGCGCGAACGGGTCTATCTGGAGAACCGGCCCATCCTCGTACGTCTCGGGGATCTCGTCCATCTCGACCGTCCCGGCGCCCAGGGGCGCGTGGGACCAGGCGTCGATGAATTGCACGTCCACCAGGTAGGCGCGTGGGTTCGGGTCGTGGGAGACCAGCGCGAGGATCGAGCCGTCCGGCGAGGGGGAGATCTTCCGGACGGTGCAGTCCGAGTCTGGCTCGCCGAAGCCCGTATCGTCGCAGGTGAATCGATCGGCTTCGATGCCGAAGAGTTGGGTGTAGTCCCCGTCCGGGTCCACCTGCCACCAGATGTAGTCACCGTCGTCCTCGGTGGCGTCGAACAGGAAGTACCCGGCGCCCTTCATGTAGTAGGGCCGCGCGAACTCGTACCAGTGGCCGGGATCGCCCCGCCGCCACTTGCCGATGGGGACCAACTCTCCGTCGGTGTCGTCGCGCGTGTACAGTCGGTACTTGTGGTCGGTGGAGCCGCCGGGCGCCCACCCTTCCATCGTCCACTGCTCGACGAGCCGGTAGGAGTTCTCTACCAAGGCTTGTGCGGAATCGTCGTCCGCCCAGACGGCCACGTACTGCGAGACGCGCGGGCCAACCGCGCGGGCGCACCCGGATCCGGCCACGAGGACCAGGCACAGACCCGCCCCCACGGTGGCGTGGTGCGCGAACAGCAT
>JAFDJI010000162.1 GCA_019307545.1 Deltaproteobacteria bacterium
CTACCCGCGGCTCAGGCTCGCGGGGTGGGATTCGCCACCCGGGGTCCGCGGGCGGCTGCAGCAGGGCTCGCTCGGCGACCTTGCCCGGGAGGCCGGGTTACCCGAGCCCGGCGTCGCCCAGTTGGTTCGCATCCAGGAGAAGCAGGAGGCCCGCGCCCGTCGCGTCGGCACACAACCCCTCCCGCCACACCATGTCCTGCCAGCTCCGCTGGAGGGCGCCGACTTTCGATGGGACGCCCAGGACACGGTCGACATCACCTCCGACGGGCACTTCCACAGCGTGGGCGTGTTCACCCGACCCCTGGAGTTGGCGATCCGCTACCGGGTGGTGCCCCAGATGGACGCCCGGGCGTTCCGCTCCGTCACGGCACGTCTCGCCGACGCGGTCCCGCTCCTCCCCGGCCCAGTGAAAGTATTCGTGGGCGGCGCATTGGAGATCACCACCCCCTGGAAGGGAAGTGCCCCCGGCGCCTCCCTGGAGTTGGGGCTCGGCGCCGAGGACCGCATCCGCGTCGCGCGCAACGTGCGCTACCGGGAGGAGTCGGGGGGCCTGTTCCGGGGGGCCCGTCGGCTGCACACCGCAATCGAGGGGCAGTTCGCTTCCAGCCTGTCCCGAGCGGCAGAGTTGGAGGTGCTGGAACGGGTGCCGGTCGCGGGAGAGGACGGGGTGGACGTGGAGTTGGTCGACTCCAAGCCCACGGCCGAGCGGTGGAAGGGCGATCCGGACGGCCCCCTCCTCAAGGGCGGCCTGCGCCAGGTGGTCACCGTTTCTCCCGGAGGAGAGGCGACGGCCACGATCCACTACTCCGTCACCCTGAGCGCCCGCGACGAAATCACCGGAGGGGACCGCCGTGCATAGGATCGAAGTCCAGGCACCGCCGCGCCGAGTCGAGCTGTTCGAGGACCGCGCCTCGGTCACCCGGAGGGTGGCTATTCCAGCAGAGGCGGGCCGACACCACCTGGTGATCCCGGGCCTCTCCCCGTTGGTCCGCGAGGCCGGGCTCTCCTTCTTGGGCGATGAGAACACGATCGTCGAGGAGGCGCGGGTGGTGCGCACCCGGAGACGCCCAGAGGACGCCGATCCGCCCGAGGCCGCAGCACTACGCGAGAAGCTGGAGGCCCTGGAGGACCAGGTGCAGCGGTTGGAGGAGGCCGCGCGACGCGCCTGGGACCACGCCGAACGCGCCGAGCAGTTCGCCGATGCCGGGCGGAACTGGGCCCCCCTGGCGCTCCTGGGAAAACACCCCGCCAGCGAGTGGGCGAACGCGCTGCGGGCACTGGAGCAGGCGTCTTCCGAGGCGAGCTTGGAGTCCTCCGAGCAGAAGCTGGTGCTGCAGGACCTCCGCGCGGAGCGGGATGACCTCGAGAGGCGCCTGGCACGCGCCCGGGAGGGACGGTCCCAGCTCATGGCCCGCCTGGAGATCCAGGTGCTCGCCCCCGCCGGTGGCGCCCTCGAGGTCCAGTACACCATCCCGTGCGCGCTGTGGCGCCCCGTGCACCGTGCGCGGCTCATCGGAGACCGGCTCTCGTGGCAGGTGGCCGCGATGGCGTGGAATGCCACCGGGGAGGATTGGAAGGGAGTCGAGTTGGTGTGCTCCACCGCCCGGCCCAGCGGTCGGGCCAACGCCCCCGACCTCACCGATGACGTCCTGTACGCCCGCAAGCGCCACAAAGAGGTCGTCATCGAAGCGCGCGACGAGGTGATCGAGGTCGCGCGCGAGGGCACGAAGCGGAGCACCGACGAGGTACCGGGAGTGGACGACGGCGGAGAGCCCCGTACCTACACCGCGCCCGCGCCGGTGGACCTCGATTCGGACGGGCGACCGGTGTACATACTCCTGGAGCGGTGGGAGGCGAACGCCCAGGCGCGATGGACCGCCCACCCGGAGCGTTCCCCCCACGTGGTGTTCCAGTCCGTCCAGGTGAACGCCGGCACGCGACCGCTGCTGGCGGGCCCGGTGGAGCTGTACCGCGAGAGCGGTGCGGTCGGGCGGGGCAAGGTGGGGCTGGTGCCCCCGGGTGAGCCCTTCCCGTTGGGTTGGGGTAGCCATGACGAGATCCGCCTGGCCCGTCGCCTCGACCACGAGGTCGAGCGCTCCCGCATCACCGGCCGTCAGACCCACAAATTCACCTGCACCAGCCGCATCGTGCACCTGGGCCGGGAACCGCTCACCGTGACCATCCGAGAGCGCATCCCGGTGAGCGAGCTCAAGGAAGTCAAGGTCACCAAGCCCAAGGCCCGCCCCCTTCTCCAAGAGGGGCCGGATCGGGATGGTATCTGCACCTGGGAGCTCACCCTGGAGCCGGGCGCCAAGCAGGAGCTGGACCTCTCCTACAGCGTGGAAGCGACGTCGAGCGTGAAGCTGCCTTGGTGACGCCCCGCCCTGGAGATGCTTGACGGTGCCCCACCCACAGGCAACGCTGTCGCGGAGGCCTACCCATGCGCTGGTTCGTGCTGGTTTCGATCCTGCTTCCGACCCTCGCCCTCGCCGCCACCCCGCTGGCGTGGGAGCGGGACGACTTCGGCCAGGGTCACGCCCTGGCTGGCACCGACGGCTGGTCCAACGGCTACGCCGCAGACCCTTGGTGGGCCACCAACAGTGCGGCTTGGTCCGTCACCGACGACAACGGCGGCTCCTACGGGTCGGGCGAAGCAGTCGACAACTGGATCATCCGCGGCCAGGAAATCCAGCAAGTCTACATCACCGCCTGGTTTGAAAACGAAGACAACGACACCATCGGGGTGGTCTTCGGCCATGACGGTCTGGACACGCTGTACCTCGCCGCCCACTCTGCCGACTCCAGCCCGCCACCCATCGGCAGCGTCGAGTCGGGCACCCTGTTCCTGATCCGGGTCGACGACGGTGAGGACGAGGTCCTGGCCGAGGAGGCGGCCGACCTGGCGGACGTCGATTGGAACAAACTGGATGTCCGGGTGAATGACGGTCACATCCGGGTGCTGCTGAACGATGTGGAGCACATCGACGTGGTAGACACGCTTCTCCCGCGGGGTCAGGTGGGTTTCTACGCCTTCGACTCCGGCCGGGGCAGCGACATGAGCGACGCCAGGTTCGATCGCATCGAGGTCCGCTGGTTCGACGACGACAACGACACGGTGGTCGACGACGACGACAACTGCGAGGCCACGCCCAACCCGGGACAGGAGGACGCCGACGAGGACGGGATCGGCGATGCCTGCGAGGAAGGCGATACCGACACCGACGTCGATACGGACTCTGACATCGATACCGATGTCGATACCGACACCGACACCGACGAGATCATCGACGATCGCGTCACCGGGACGAAGGACTGCGGCTGCAACGGGGGATCAGTGGTGTTCGGGCTCGGCTTGTGGTTGCTCGCCGTTCCCTTCCTACGCCGACGGCGCTGAGGCCGGGCGGAAGCTACTTCTCCTCGGCATCCTCCGCGGGCTCGGGCTGGCCGAACTGGATGACGTGCGCTCGCCGACCGCCTTCGCGGCTCAATACGTACAAGCCCGCGGGGAGGGCAGCGCTGCCGAGGAACCGAGCGGCGTGGTCGCCCTTCTCCATCTCTGTGACGTGCTCGCTGGCAACGTCGACGTTGACACGCTCGAACTCGGTGTCGCTCGTGAAGCGGGTGCTCATGTAATACCAGGGCGCCATCTCTACCCACTGGTCCTTGGTGCCAAACCGCCGACGCTCGCTGCGGATGAGGGGATGCAGTGACAACTGGGCCAGGTTGTCCTTACCCGTGATCACCAGGTGATCCCCCACGCCCACCGTGGGGACGGGTTCGGGCACGCTCTTGGGGAACAGCACCATCTCGCCGGTGCGATAGATCTCCTCCTCCTCGAGGTCGGCGTGGGTGGGGATCGGGTTCAACTCACCGCCCGAGAGCATGTACACGCCGCTGCCCACGGGTGCATGCCACGCCCGGAGCACCACCAAGGCGCCCGCGCCGCCCTGGGGGATCTCGTCCACATCGCCCAGGAACAGTGTTTCGTCGGTGACAGACAGGCGGTAGGCGGTCTCTTTCATACACAGGCCGTTGATCGTGAAGTGACCCTGTTCGTCGGTGGTCCCGGTGATTTGCTGGCAGGTCATCCGCACCTGGCCGAGGGCCTTGGCCACGATCGTCTGACCCGCCAAAGGAGCGTCGTTGTTCAGGCCATCCACCAGTTGCCCTTCGAAGCCCCCTCCACCGCATGCGAGCAGCCCCAACAAAGCGATGATGGAGATTGGTGACCGACTCATGACCCCTCCCTGTCGATGGCTGACGAGTCTATCCACATCAGCCAGCATCGCCAGCCGATCCCAGAGCTTCATAGTCAGGGACCAAGCGATGCCACCTGCTGGGCGAACCCGCGGGCGCGGATGGCGATCCCCTTCTTCCAGTCCGGATCGGCCGTGCGTCCGGGTGGAAACAACACGCCCCGCGCGGACACGATCAAGGCGCCGAGGCCATCGTCACGGAACAAGGCCCGGACGTCCTCCACCCCGCCGCCCTGCGCACCGAACCCCGGCACCAGGAACCAGGAATGGGGCATCAGCGCGCGCCAATGGGCCGCCTCCGCGGGAACCGTCGCGGCGATCACCGCGCCCACGGGGCCAAGCCCGTGGTCCCCTGCGCGCCGGGCGCTCTCGGCCTCCACCCAGGACCCGATCCGATCCGCCACAGGGTCGGGACCGGCCACCTGCCACGCCTCCGCCCCGGGGTTGGAGGTCCGCACCAGTACGAACACCCCCTTTCCCTCCCGGTCACACCTCGCCAGAAAAGGCGTGAGGGACTCGGGACCCAGGTAGGGCGACAGGGTGACCGCATCGCAGCCGAGGGGACCCGCGTCGTCGAGGGTGCCGCGCGCGTACGCCTCCGCAGTCGACCCGATGTCGCCACGCTTGGCGTCCAGGATCACCAGCAGCCCCGCGTCGCGCGCCCCTCGCACCACGGCCTCCAGCGCGGCGAGCCCCGGGGACCCCAGCGCCTCGAAGAACGCCACTTGCGGCTTGACGGCGGGCACGACCCCCGCGACCGCCTCGATGGCGTCCAGGCAGAACGCGCGCGCCGCATCTGCAGGATGCAGCCCATGCGCCAGGTGTTCGGGCAACCGCTCGGGGTGCGGGTCGAGCCCCACACAGGCCGGAACGCCGGTCTGGCGCACCGCAGCCGCGAGTCGATCTGGGAAGGAGGACGGTGTCCCGCTCATTGATCGCTCCGAAAGGCGAGTCGGGAAGTTAACGTGTCTGCGGAGGTGGACATGTCGAGAGCATTGTGGGGTCTCGCGCTGCTCACGTTGCTCGGCTGCGATGGCGAGAACGGGACCGACGATACCAGCGACACCAGTGGCGGAGACGGCTGTCCGACAGGCTTCCACGAAGCGGTGAGCCCCGGGCTCCTGATCACCTACTTCCGTCTCAACGAAACCACACAAGCCGCCGCGTTCGACGCCAGTGGAGAGTACGATGGTCGGCCGTCCGCCTGCATCAACGACGCCGGCACCGCGGTGGACTACATCTTCCTCGTGGGAGGCGATCCCTACGGCCGGATCGTGATGGAGGCCAGCCTCGGAGGCCAGTCCTACGACCTCAACGGCACCGCCGGGCAGATCAGCATCGTCCTCACCGGCGCCGACCCAGACGTTTCCTTCGACAACGGGGATTGGACCACCGGCACCTGGTACGTGACCTCGGTTGGGAACCAGTTCGACACGGACCTGGATGGATCCGCCGTCGCGGACGGCCAGACCCTCGCCATCACCTTCTCCTTGGAGGGCACGCGATGACCCGAACCGGGCTCCTGCTCGCTGGACTCCTCCTCGCGGGCCCGGCGGCCGCGGACCCGGCCGGAGACCTGCTCGCAGCGGTGGACGAGGTCTCCAACCGCGGCGACGACGCCCACCTGGTCCTCGACGTCGAGACGACCGACGCGCGCGGCAACCCCGCCGAACGCACCCTGGAGCTGTGGCAGAAGGGCACCGACAAGCGCCTGGTGAAGTTCACCGCGCCCGCCCGGCTGGCCGGAGTGGGGATGCTGGTGCCCGACGGCGACACCATCTACCTGTACCTCCCCTCCTACGGCCGGGTGCGCCGGGTGATCGGCGAGGCGCAGGGCGACTCCTTCGTGGGGACCGACTTCGCGATGGAAGACCTCGCCCGCATCAGCTGGGCCGACGACTACGTCCCCGAGTTGGTGGAAGACCACCACCTGCGCCTCACCCCGAAGGACCCTACCGACAGCTCCTCGGCACGGGTGGACCTCCATGTGCGCGAGTCCGACAAGCTGCCGGCCCGCGTCGAGCACTATGACGCCGAGGGCAACCTGCTGCGTCGCATCGCCTTCGACGACGTCCGGGAGGTCGACGGGCGCCCCCTCGCCCACGCCATTGTGGTAGACGACATCTCGCGGTCACGCACCACGCGCGCGACCGTCCAGTCCGCGGCCTTCAACCGCGGGCTGGAGGACGATCTGTTCACAGTCAACGCTCTCAGCCGGTGAGGATTCCCGTGCGTATCAACCTCTTGATCCTTGGCGCCCTGCTCGCGGGGTGCAACCCCAGCGATGACGTGGCCGACTTCACCAGCGGCAACTTCCAGCTCACGACCCAGGCGGTGAACGACGGGTGCCTCGACGGCGGCATGGAGGTCCTGTTCATGCCGGAAGGAGAGCCCACCGAGTTCGCGAACCCCATCTACATCCCAGCGGTCGACGAGCTGCCGGCGACCTATGAAATCGACCTCCAAGATCCCTTCAGCGCCATGGAGGTCACGGTCACCGGTGACGAGGACACCCGTACGGTCACGGGCGCGGTGAACAACGACGTGGAGTTCGACGAGGACAACTACCCGGGTTGCCTCGTGGACAGCTCCATCGACGTCGACCTCACCATCGACTCCGCGGACGAGTTCCACGGGACTGCGACCATGCACACCACCGACTTCGACGAGGCCGGCTGCCCGGTGGTCGACGACGACCCCTGCGATGTCATCGCCACCCTCACGGGGGAGCGGGTCGAATAGGTGACGCTGCTCCTGCTGCTGCCGCTCGCACTCGCCGGCGAGGGGGGCGGCTCGGCAGCCGTGAACCTCCACTTCGGCACCGCGACCTGTGGCGACGTGACGGTGGCGGACTGTCGGTGGCTCGACTTCCAGGACTTGGTGGTCCTGGGCGGCCACTACCGCGAGACGCCCTCCCCCGGGGTCACCGTGTACCTGTCCGGAGAGGTGCGGCTTCATCCCGCCCTGGACGCAGAGGAGGTGGGGGACACCACCCGCTCCGAACGGGTGCAGCCCTGGACCCTGGAGGTCCCCGAGGCGTGGCTCGACCTGAACAAGGCGCTGTTCCCGGCCCTCGACCTCCGCGTCGGTCAGCAGCGTTTCGCCTGGGGCGTCGGGTTGGGGATGAACC
>JAFDJI010000163.1 GCA_019307545.1 Deltaproteobacteria bacterium
CGGGCTCTCGGACAACGCCGTCAACCGTGCCCACACCAGCGTCGACCTCGGGGTGGGGGTGCGCGTGGTGGTGGGTGACCAGGTCGGGTACGCCTACACCGAGGACCTCGCCCTGCAGAGCATGGTCAAAGCGGCGCGCATCGCCACCCAGATCGCCCGCGGCGGCAAGCTGGTGGGGCCCGTGGGCCCGGCACATCTCCATCTTCCCAACCACTACCCGGTGCGGCGGTTCTGGTGGGACGTGGAGCTCGACGAGCGGGTACCCCTGGTGCGCAAGTGGGAGGAGCAGGCGTTTGCCGCCGACCCGCGGGTCGACAAAGTCCAGGTGTCCCTCGCCGATGCTGATCAACACGTGATGGTGGTCCGCGCCGACGGGGCCGTGGCGGCCGACTATCGCCCCATGACCCGGGCCTGGGTCGGGGTCACCGCGGTGGAGGGCGACCTGCGCGAAGGGGGCGGGTACAACCTCGCCGGACGCGCCGACCTCTCCTACTACACCGAGGATCGGCAGCAACGGCTTGTGGCAGAGGCGGTGAAACGGTCCACCGACGCACTGCATGCGGGCTCGCCACCCGCCGGGGAGATGCCGGTGGTCATGGCCGCCGGGTCGTCGGCCATCCTGCTGCACGAGGCCATCGGGCACGGCCTGGAGGCGGACTTCAACCGAAAGGGCATCTCCATCTTCGCCGATCGGATGGGCTCCCAGGTCGCACCCCCCGACGTCACCATCTGTGACGACGGGACGCTGCCGGGCGCGCGCGGCTCGCTGAACGTCGACGACGAGGGCAGCAGCACCGAGCGGACCGTGTTGGTGGAGGACGGCTTCCTTCGCAGCTACCTCCACGACCGGATCTCGGCGCGGCACTACGGGGTACGCTCGACCGGATCCGGCCGCAGGGAGTCCTTCCGCCACCCGGTGCTGCCACGGATGCGCTGCACCTACATGGAGGCGGGACCCCACGACCCCCAGGAGATCATCCGCTCCGTGGAGCGCGGACTCTACTGCCTGACCTTCTCCAACGGGCAGGTGCAAATCGGCGCGGGCGACTTCGCCTTCTACGTCCGTCACGGCTACCTCATCGAAGGGGGCCAACTCACCCGCCCGGTGAAGGACGTGAACCTCATCGGAAACGGTCCCCAGGTGCTCGCCACCATCGACATGGTGGGCAACGACATGCTCATGGACGAGAGCGGTTGGACCTGCGGAAAGGACGGCCAGGGCGTGCCCGTGAGCCAGGGGATGCCGACCGTGAAGGTCAGCAAGCTCTCCGTGGGGGGTGGGAACCGATGAGCCAACTCCTGAACCTGGCCCAGAGCGTGGTGAAGGACTCTCTCGCCGAGGGGGCCGACGAAGCCTCGGTGAGCGTGTCCCACGCCTCCTACACCACCCTCGTCCGCCGCGGCGGCAAGGTGGAGCAGGCGACCCAGTCCACCACCCGTGGGTTGGTGGTCTCCCTGCTGGTCGAGGACCGCTACTCCAGTCACAGCACCTCCGACCTCCGCCCGGAGGCGTTGCGAACCTTCCTGCGGCGGGCGCTGAACGCCACGGGCTACTTGGAGCAGGACCCGGACCGCCGGCTCCCCGACGCCGCTCTGTGTGGGCGGGGCGCTACCGCCGAGCAGCTCGACCAGCGGGATCCCTCCTGGGACGCGCGCAAGGCGGAGGACCGGGCCGACCTCGCGGAAACCGTAGAACGCCTGATGGCGGAGAACGAGCCGGACGGGGTGATCTCCAGCGCTTCGTACGTGGCGGACGGCGCCTCCGAGTCGGCCTGGGTCATGTCCAATGGCTTCTCCGACGAGCACCGGGGCGCCTGGTTCTCGGTGGGCGGCGAGATGACGTTGTTGGACACCGACGGCCGGAGGCCGGAGGCAAGCGCCTACTACGGTTCCCGCTACCTCTCCGACATCCCCGCCCCCGAGGAGGTCGCTCTGGAGGTGGTCACACGCGCAAAGGAGCGCCTGGGATCCCGCGCCATCGCGTCGGGCACCTACCCGATGCTCCTGCAGAACCGCTCCGTGAGCCGCATCCTCGGCGCATTGGGCGGGCCCCTTTCCGGTAGCGCCCTCCACCACGGCCGATCCTGCCTCACGGGGCGGCTCGGCGAGCGACTCGGTTCCCCGTTGTTCACCCTGCTCGACGACCCGACCATCGCCCGTGGGCTGGGAAGCCGCCCCTGGGACGGGGACGGTCTGGTCGCAGTGCCGCGCGCCATCTTCGAGGAAGGCGTGCTGAAAAGCTACTACATCAACGTGTACTACGGGCGGAGGTTGGGGGTGGACCCCACGACCGGCAGCCTGTCCAACTGGGTGGTGCCCCCCGGCGACCAGTCGGTCGAGGATCTGGCGAAGGCGCTCCCCAAGGCGATCCTGGTCAACGGCTTCCTCGGCGGGAACAGCAATGGGGTCACCGGTGACTTCTCCTTCGGCGTCCGCGGCGTCCTGCTCGAGTACGGCGAGCCGGTGCAGTCGTTGTCGGAGATGAACGTGTCTGGCAACCTGCTCACCATCTTCGACCGCTTGGGTGCGATCGCGGACGACCCCTGGCCCTATTCCTCGGTGCGCTCGCCCACGCTGTTGTTCGACGACGTCCAGTTCTCCGGAAGCTAGGGCTCGTCGAGCTTCCCGATGGCGTGGAGCAGCTCCCGGTGCACGGGGGTGGACACCCGGAATTGTGTAGCCGCCTCGAGCAGCCACCCGTTCCGCCAGTCCCAATCCTTTACCGAGCCCCGATAGCGGGGGATGGCGTTGGAGTAGGTGCACAGACGGTTCAGCAGGAAATCGAGCGGCAGATCGACCCCGAGCGCGGCCCGGCCCACCCGCCTCAGCTCTATGACCAGGGAGCGCAGCTCTGGGAAGTGCTTGGTGCATACACCGCCCACGTCGGTGTCCAGATGCTCACACAGCAGCCCAAAGGCGGCGATCCAGATGAGCTTCTCGAGATCACGGGAGCAGAACCGGGCCCAGTCGAGCGCGCGCGACTCCAGTTCGAGGTCGGTGAACCAACCCACCATCTCCGATGCATGCTCCCCGAAGAACGGACTCACGCCACCAGGCTGGATGGGTGCGCCTCGTGACGGGACCGCGAAGTAGAGCAGGCCACGGGTCGCGAGCAGCAGACCGACGGCGCGGAGCCAGGGCCGGAGCATCCCGTTCTGGATGAAGACGAGGTCGGTACGGCGATGGACGGGAACCCGCGCCAGCACCTCGTCGAGGTCGTCGTTGCACACCGCCACCAGGATCGGGGCTCCGGGCCTTCCCCCCAGGAGATCCCACCCTTCGTCGCGGGTCACCAGGGTGCAGGGTTGGCCCCGCTCCGTCGCGCGCTGGTGCAAAGCTGTGCCTATCCGACCTGCCCCGATGATGAACATCCCACTCCCCAGAGTCGGGTTACCCTACTGCGATGCCGCTTCCCGCCGCCACCCGTGACGCATTGATCAGTCTCGATGTGCACTTTTTCGAGGACGAGCCCCTGGGTCGACGGGTCTACTGGCGCGTCGGCGGGCCGGCCGACGGCTTCGTCCTCGTACGAGACCTCGACGCGCTGCAGCAGGTGATCCGGGCCACCCGCGACACCGAGTGCCCGTCGTTCCTGCTGGGCAAGGGCTCCAACCTCCTGGTCTCGGACGCCGGCATCCGCGGGTTGGTGGTGAGCCTCGGGGGCGCGCTTGCGGAGGTACGCAACCTCGGAGGGCAGCCGCCCCGCATCCAGGTCGGGGCCGGGCTCGCCCTTACCGCGCTCCTCGCGCGCGCCAGGAAGGAGGGGTGGACCGGGCTGGAGTGCTTCGCGGGGATCCCAGGTACGGTCGGGGCCGCGGTGGTGATGAACGCCGGGTCCCACCTGGGCGAGACGGTCGAGCCGCTGGTGGACATCGACGTGGTGAACCCCGACGGGTCGCTCCATACCCTGCCGAAGGCGGACCTCCAGATGTCCTACCGGACCGCCCACCTCCCCCCAGGGGCAGTGATCGCGCGAGCACGGTTCCAGACCACTGGTGCCGACCCGGTGCAGAGTCAGGCCAGCGTCCGGGAATTCCTACTTCGACGCAAGGCCACCCAACCCCTGAACCTGCCGAGCTGCGGGTCGACGTTCCGCAACCCACCCGGGGACTACGCAGGTCGACTGATCGACGCGGCCGGCCTGAAGGGCTTCACCATCGGCGGTGCCCGGGTGTCGGAGAGGCACGCCAATTTCATCGTGAACACCGGCGCTGCCACTGCACGGGAGATCCGCCGGGTGATCGAGCACGTGCAGGCACGGGTCGAGGCGTTTTCTGGGGTCAGGCTGCGCCGCGAGGTCCACTATGCCGGCGATTGGACCGAATGGCCGGCGACAACGGGATCATCGTGAGCTCGGACGTCATCCGGCGGCACCTGCGGTACGGGGACTGGGACCTCGCCCGCCTGGCCGCCGAGGGCGCCCTGGAGACGGCGGCCGAGGAGGACAAGGGCGTGCTGTACGCTCTGCTCTCCCGCGCCTGGTATCGGCTCGGGAAGCCGCGCCGGGCCCTGGCCATGGCCGAAGAGGGCGCAAAGCGCTCCGACCACTGGGAGGTCTCCCTCGCCCTGGGCGAGGCGCTGGTGGCGATCGGCGACCCCCTCCCGGGACGTGCGCTGCTGACGGAGGCGCTCAAGGTGGCCCGGGAGCGGGGCGCACCCCCCCCGAGCGAGGACACCTACCAGGCGAGCGCCGACGACCTGGCCCCGTGGCAGGCCGCCGAGATCGAGTTGCGGACCGCAGTGGCGGAGGCCTACCGCGCCGCGGGAGAGCCGGAGGCCGGAATCGGGATCGCCGCGCGCGCGGAGGCCCTGGCCCAGCTGCGCTTCGGCGCGAACTCCCTGCAGGCCGCAGAAGCTCTGCACGCCCTCGGACTGTGCCAGCACGGGGCTGGGCAACAGGACGAGGCCCGGGCGAGTTTGAAGCGGTCGCTCGCCATCCTCGAAGCCAACAACCCCGAGCACACCGCGGTGGCGGCGGTCCTGGACGCGCTGGGGGTGGTGGCGCGCGCCCGGAAGAAGCCCTTCGAGGCGGTGAAGCTGCACCGCAAGGCCCTGGAGCTGTGGACCCGCCGTCTCGGCCAGCACGCCAGCCCGGTGGGCGCCTGCCGCCACTCGCTCGCCCAGGCACTGCACCGCACCGGGGACTTCCTGGCGGCGCGGGTGGAGATGCGCGAGGCGCTCGTGATCACGGCACGCACCCTGGGCAAGGACCACGTGGACACCTGGATCACCCGCTTCGAGGTGGGCCGGTTCGAGGTGGACTGCGGGGAGATGGAGGAGGGCTTCGAGGTGATGGAGGAGGCCAGGACCGTGGTGCGCGGCAGGCTGGGGCCGCAGCACCCGGTGGTGAAGGCGATGGACAGCTACCTGTGAGGGCGGCGACCGACACGACCTCGGCGCCATGCACCTGTTCGGGCGCGGACACGGGCGCGTTCTCCGGTCAAGGCTCCGTCCAGCGCACCTGCGGGACGCCCGTGCTGGCCGGGCTCGGGGATGGGGACGTATCCAAAGGACAGGTCCCCCGCGGCAGCCGCGACGCTCACCAGGAGCGCGACCATGCACAGGAGCAACTGGCGCATTCGACCTCCCCGGGGCCTACGAACCCTCCGGAGGTCGGGTTCCGTCCGCAGTCTCTTCGGCCAGGTTCCGCCCGAAGGGAAGCCGCTCCTGTACCGATTGGAAGTTGTTCGGGTCGAAGTGCAGCCGGCACCGCGCCTCGTAGGCGTCCGTCTCTCCGACCAGGACCTGGGAGTCCCGGTTCACGATCCGCTGGGACCGGTCGGCGGGGTTGCCGCACACCACGCAGATGGCGAGCGTCTTCTGGACGTACTCCGCCACCGCCATCATGTGGGGCATGGGGCCGAAGGGCTGGGCGCGGTAGTCGAGATCCAAGCCGGCCACGATCACCCGGAGTCCCCCATTGGCCAGGCGTTCGCACACCTCCACCAGGCCATCGTCCAGGAACTGCGCCTCGTCGATGGCCACCACCATGGCGTCGCCCACCAGGGACGGGATGTCGGCAGAGCGGCCCACCTGGAACGACCGCAACCTCCCGCCCATGTGGGAACCGATGCTGTCCACCGCATACCGGGTGTCGATGGCGGGCTTGAACACCACCACCGGCTGGTTGGCGTACTGGGCACGGCGCACCCGGCGGATCAGCTCTTCGGTCTTCCCGCTGAACATGCAGCCGGTAACGACCTCGATCCACCCCACTCCCCGTGGCGTCATGTGGGGGTTCATTCGGGCCCCCGCCAGGTCGAAGTGTGTCTGGGTTCCCAGGTCATCATCACGGCGTTCTCGGGTGCCTCCTCTCCCGCATCGAAGGGTCGGAAACGGGTACCCGGAAACGGCGGCGCCAAGACCCCGGCCGCACGCCATGGATTCTCGTGGGCCGTTCCGGTGACCCCGATCGGGTCACCCTCGGCGGGCTCGACCCACCAAAGCGCCGCGAGCCGGCGGAACTGGGGGTCGGCAAACAAGCTGTACCGATCGTCGCCATAGGTCGCCAGGTGGGTGCCTGGCCCTCCGGAGCCCCGCGTCACCACCTTGTCGGGGGTCCCGAAGAGCAACTGGCAGACGTAACCCCGGGTCAGCCCCCAACGGGGGTTCGCGGCCAGCAGACCGACCAGCGGGAGCTCCTCGCTGGCGTACTGGCGAGCCATCTCCTGCAAATGGGAGTCGACCACCGCCAGCCGATGCAGGCTTACCGTGGGTCCCATGAAGAAGGTGAGCGATTGGCCTTCCCTGCGCCGCACCGCGTCGATCAGGGTCAACTCGATGGAAATCTGGTCGTCGTCGTAGATCGCGTGCCGGCCGCGCCACTCGCCGCGACTCACCGCACGCACCCACAGTTGGACCGCTCGAAAGACCGCGTCGCTGTCGAACTCGGGCGAGAGCGAACGCCGCAGGTGGAGCGCGAAGGGGCGGTCGCCGAATGCACCCTCGAGCGAGTCGACCAGCCGCTGAACAGCCTCCGCTGGCCCGGGAGACACGTCTTGGGTGTGGAACACCAGGGGGACGAGCAAGAATGTCGGCCCCTTCGGCGGCTGCACCACCAGAGCGCCGTCGGCCCGCGCTTCCAGGGGAACCGATCCGGTGAGGCCGGCCAGCGATGCACCCCACAACATCGCCCGGCCCAAGAACAGGTTCGGCAGGGCCAGGGAGGTCAACAGGCCTGCAATCCGATCGCGCACCGGCTGTTCCAGCCACCCCAGCCCCAACTCCAACCGGCGAAGCAGCACTTCCTGCTCCGGATCGGCGAGCACTCCCGGCCAGCGAGACATGTCGTGCTTCGCCTGGAGAGTACCCAGGAAGGACGAGGAAAACAGGGGCATGACCGAGCTGTCTAACACAGCCCGCGGCCCCCAACCATGGACC
>JAFDJI010000010.1 GCA_019307545.1 Deltaproteobacteria bacterium
GGTCTGGGGTGCCGATGTTGTGTGCCACCGCGCCCACCCCGAACCAGGGGAGGGGGCGCCAGGAACCGCCCACGTCGAAACTCACGTAGTTGGGATCCCCTTCCATGACGTGCCAGGCCACCCGCGTTCCCACCGCGAGTCGGCGCGGCAGCGCGATGCCGGTAGCGAAATCCGCCGACCAGTCGGCCGTGCCGTCGGCGTGGATGAGGTAGTGGGCGCCGAGGTTGATGCCACCCCTGCCCCAGGTCCCGGCGATGGCGGTGTCCCGCTCCAGGTCCTGGCCCACCCACAACCCGAAGCGTTGGTCGGGGTCGTAGGCCGTGTTCGCGGGGTTCACCCAAAGCGTCCCGGGTCCACTCTCGGTGGCGTAGCCCGCGGAGGGGATCGTGGGTCGGTCGGTTCCGACCGCCTGGCCGAAGGCGGTGGCGGCCAGGAGCAGCAACAGGTGCATCGAGGGCTCCAGGGGGCACATTATGCATCAGCCGGAGTCCAAAGGACGGAACCGCCATGACGCCGGCAGGACGGAAAATGACCGGGGCCGCGAAGGGGAGGGCATACAATGAGTTGCAGTGCGGTTCCTCCTCCCCGGGAGCCCCGACCCCTCCCCGCGAAACACCTCTTCCGGTGCCGAAATGACCTTCCTTCGAGTCGCCGTCCTCGCGGCGTCCCTCCTCGCACCCCTTCCCCTCGCCTATGCAGAGTCCCCGGCCCCGGCGCACTCGCCCAGCCTCGAGGATCAGCTCGCACCGCTGACCACCGATCGGCTGTTCCGGGACGCGAAGGTATCGGTGCAGGTCGTCGACGTCCGCACCGGGGAGGAGGTGTTCGCTCGCAACGCCGACCGCCCACTCAACCCGGCGTCCACCATGAAGGTGCTCACCACCGCGGCGGCGCTCCACACCCTGGGGCCCAGCTACCGCTTCACCACGGCGTTGTACGTGGATGGGGAGATCGACGACTCGGGGGTGGTGCAGGGCGACCTGTACGTGAAGGGTCACGGGGATCCCACCCTGGTCGTCGAGCGGCTGTGGAAACTCGTGTACGACCTCAAGCTGGAGGGCGTGGAGCGCGTCTCCGGGGACGTGGTCTACGACGAGTCCTTCTTCGCTACCGACTACGCCCTGCCCGGGTGGGACAAGAAGGAGGATCTGGAGCGGGGACCGGCCTACTTTCCCGCACTCTCGGCGCTCTCGCTGAACTTCAACACGGTCGCCCTGGTGGTGGGGCCCGGATCCGAGGTGGGCGCGCCGGGGACTGTCCGGCTGGAGACCCCGGCCGACAGCTACGTCACCGTGGTGAACGAGGTCGTGACCGGAAGTGCCTCCTCCTGGCGCTCACTGGAGATCGAGCGGGAGGTCACCGGTCCGACCATGCAGTTCACCGTTGCCGGCGCGATGCCGTTGGGCGGGGGACGCGCAAGTTCTACCGGTCGGTGGCCGAGCCGACCTCCCACTTCGCTGCCGCCTTCCAGCAGATGATGGAGGCCCACGAGATCCAGGTGGGAGGCCGCCACCGTCGGGGCCAGGTTCCGGAATCGGCGTCGCTGGTGCACTCCCTGCGGTCGCCGCCCCTGGCCGCCATCCTCATGGACATGAACAAGTACTCCAACAACTTCATGGCCGAGCAGGTGTTGCGGGCGATGGGCGCCGAGGTGCATGGGGTCCCGGGGACCACCGCCAAGGGCCTGCAGGTGATCGGGGACTACCTGGTCTCCATCGGTGTGGAGGGGAACGCCTTCACCCTCATCAACGGCAGCGGCCTGAGCCGCGACGCCTGGGTGGCGCCGTCCACCCTGACCGCGGTGATGGTAGACATGGCCCACGATCCCCGGGCGGGACACGAATTCGTAAGCTCTCTGGCGATTGCCGGGCAGGACGGGACCCTGTACAGCCGGCTCGCGGAGGAGCCGGGTCGCACCCGCGGCAAGACAGGCACCATCGACGGAATCCATTGTTTGACCGCCTACGTGGAGGGCGGCGACGGCGTCCTCTATGCCTTCGCGTTTCTGGTCAACGATGTGCGTGGCAGTCTCGGAAAGGTCAAGCGACTCCAGGACCGCCTGGTCGGAGTGTTGTACGAGTTGGACGTCGAGGCGTCCGAGGTCGTGGACCCCGGGGAAGTCAACGACCCGTGAAGCTCTACCTGGTCGCCTCGATCACTACCTGCGCCTCCCGTCGGGGTGGAGTAGACTGCTTCTCTGTCGATCCTGGCCGGGAGTCCCCATGAACCAGCTGTCGCGCACGCTGCTGCTCTTCGGAGCGCTGTTGTGCGCGGCGGTGGCCACTGCCCAGGACCCGCCGGCCGAGGACGCCAGCGCGGCCCTGGACGAGGAGGCGCGGGAGCAGACCGTCACCGGGGACTACAACCGCGAACTCCGGACTGTGGAGGAGGACGTCAAGCGACTGAAGGAGCGGGTGTTTCGCTCCAAGGCCACCCTGCAACTCCTGAAGGAGATCGTCCTCGAGGGTGCGTCGGTGGGGTCGCGGGTCCAGGTGTGGCACCTCAACAAGATGGGTTCCGCGTACACCATGGAGTCCATCCAGTACTTCCTGGACGGCAGGAACGTACACACCGAGGTGGGCACCGATGGAGAGCTCGACCGGGTGCGCGAGCTTCTCATCCACGAGGGCACGATTCCCCCCGGCACCCACGCGCTGCAGGTGAACCTCGTCCTCCGCGGGAGCGGTTTCGGCGTGTTCTCCTACATGCGGAACTACTCCTTCAAGGTCCAGTCGAGCTACCAGTTCAAGATCGAGGACGGCCAACTCACCACCGTCAAGGTCGTCGCCAACGAGCGCTCCGGGTTCACGAGGACGTTTGTCGACCGTCCGAGTGTCCAATTCGAGGAGACGGTCCAAACTTTCCGACGGGAATGAGCCGGTAGACTCGATGACAAACGGACACGGGCTCGGATGGGTGAAGAGGTGCTTCCTGGTTGCCTTGGCGGTGTCCGTCGCCGGGGCCGCCTCGGCCAGGGAGAAGGTCGGAGACCGTCTGGACCGCCTGGAAGTGCAGGTGGCGGAGATCGACGGCGACGTGGAGCAGCTCGAGCGCCAGGTGGCGCCGGGGCGTGGGTTCATTGCCGAGCGCGACGCCCTCGTCCGTTACGAGGACTACGTCTACCTCTACATGATCGGGGAGCATGAGCTGGCCGCCGAGGGGTTCTTCACCCTGGTCACCACCGAGGCGCTGGGCGATGTCGGGCTGCACCGTGACGCGGAGTGGTATCTCGCCGAGTCCCTGTTCAAGATGGGCAACATCAGCACCGCGGAGGCCCGGTACCTGGTCATCGCCGATGACGACCAGCACCCCTTCCGTGACGACGCGGTTCGCCGCCTGCTGGAGTTGTACGCCACCACCGGTCAGTCCGAGGAGTTCGCCGCCTTCTACGAGGAGGAGATCCTGAACGGCCGGGTGCGTCCCAGCGACCTCATCACCTACAGCCTGGCCAAGAGCTTCTACTTCCAGGGCCGCTACGACGAGGCGGTGGCGCATTTCCGGCAGATCCCGCCCGAGAGCCCCTACCTCGGCAAGGCCACCTATTTCCTGGGCACCGTCCACGTGGTCCGGGGCGATCTCGACGCGGCGATCGAGCCCTTCACGATCGCGGCGGAACAGACCGTCGACACCCTGGATGACCGCCAGGTGCACGATCTGGCGCTCCTGGCCCTGGCCCGCATCTACTACGAGCAGGGCAAGCTCCCCGAGGCGGCCGAGATCTACGGTCGGGTGGGCGGCGACTCCGAGTACCTCGCCGAGAAGCTCTACGAGGTCATCTGGACCTTCATCAAGCAGGAGCAGTACCGGCCCGCACTGGATGGAGTGGAGATCTTCCTCCTCCGGTTTCCGGAGCACCAGTACACCGCCCAGCTCAAGCTCCTCGACGGGCACCTGCGCCTGGAGCAGAACGAGTTCGACACGGCCCTCGACACCTACGAGAAGGTGGTGACGGACTACACCCCGATCCGGGAACGCTTTCGGGAGCTCGCCCGGTCCGACGCCGAGCCCAGGCAGTACTTCCAGCAGATCCTCGCCACGGCCGAGGGTGATCCCGCCGACTCGGACGGCCTCCCGGCCTATGCGGTGGCGATGATGGTGAGCGACGAGAGCCTCTCCCGCGCCTTGGGCGTCTACCGTGAGATCGTGCACCAGGAGGAGCAGATCGAGGAGTCGGAGGCGCTGATCGCCGAGCTGCGGGCGGTGCTCGATTCCTCGGTGGGGATCGGCGGCTACGAACGTCTGCGGTACGACATCCTGTTCGGCCAGAGTCTCGCGACCGAGTCCCAACTCCAGCTGCTCGAGGCGGAGGAGCAGTGGTTGGACAACGAGGGTGGGGCGGAGGTGCGGCGCGCCCTGGAGCCCTACCGTGCCCAGCGGCACGAGCTGGTGGAACGGGCAAAGGGCGTTTCCTTCGATGTCGGTGCTGAAGAGGCCTTCCGAGCGCGCCAGCAGTATCTCGACAACCTGGGCGAGCTGCAGCAGCACCGCGGGTGAGGGGGAGCCACGCCTCTCGCCCGCAGAAAAGGAGCAGGCTCGGGCGGACCTGGGAACGGTGGAGACCGATTTGGAGACCCTCCTGGCCGAGCTGGAGACCCTGCGCGCCGCGGGCCCGAGCACCGAGTGGGATGTGCGCCTGCGCACCCAGGAGGCCGATGTGGCAATCACCATCGGCGCGCTCCGGCGGTCCTACGAGACACTTCGAGCGGACGTGCCCTCGGCCGACGACACCTACGCTCGGATAGACCTCTTGCACGAGACCCTGGAGGGCAACCAGGGTCGGTTGGGCGCGTTGCGGTCCAAGCTGACCAGCATGGAATCGAGCGAGCTCGGCCGCATCCGCGCCCGCTTCGAGTACGAGGTGGAGGAGGTGGCCACCCAGCGCGTGGAGTTGGAGGACACCCTGGGGCGTGCCGAGGAGGTCTCGGTCGCGCTCACCCGCTCCGGCTTCGGACGGCTCGAGGACTTCTTCGCCGAGTCGGTGCTACGTGCCGACATGGGCATCGTGGACGTGTACTGGTCGCAGAAAGTGGACGTGGCCGATCAGCGGGCGCGGATGGCGCAGGAACGCGCTGGTCTTCTCAGCGACCTGGAAGCCCGGTTCAGCCTCATTCGCCAGAAGCTGGGGCAGTAGGGTGGTCTCGATGCGACGCCCATTGATGATCGCCATTGCGCTGTGCGCATGGGCTGTGGCGTGGGCCCAGGAGGAGCCCGCGGTCGATGATCAGCTCACGGGGCCGATCCCCGAAGAGGTGGAGGCCTTCAAGGCGACCCAGGCGCGGTTCGCGGCGCGGATGGCGGAGCTGGAACAGGACACCCGCACCTTCGTCGACCTGCGGGAATCGGAGGAACGCGCCCGCCTGAGCGCGGGCTACGACGATCTCCTCACCTCCCTGGTCGACCTCGAGGCGTCCCACCGCGCGCTCGCCATCGAGGAAATGGAGGGTTTCCTCGAGCGCTACCCGGACGCCCGCTACTCGTCCCACGTCCGCTTCCGCCTCGCCGACTTCTTTTTCGAGGAGGCGAAGGACGCGTGGCTGGAGGAGGCGCAGGCGTACGCAATGCTGGAGGAGGAGCTCGGCTTCGAACGCATGGACGAGCTACCCCCCATGCCGACGATCGATCTGCAAAAGGCGATCGATCTCTACCAGCGCATCGTCGCCGACAACCGCGACCTGCCCCGGGAGAGCCAGTACGAGCCGCTGGACGCGGTCTTCTACATGCTGGGATTTTCCTACAACGAGCCGAACTCGGCCCAGAAGGACGAGGCCCTGGCGCGACAGGCCTTCGAAGACCTGGTCGCAGCTCGTCCCGACTCCGACCTCGCGGAGCCCGCCCACCTGTTCCTGGGCAACATGCATTTCGACAAGAACCAGTTCCCGGAGGCCATCGCCGAGTACCGGCTGGTGTTCGACAAGGGCGAGGAGGGTCTGTACTACGCCGAGGCGCTCTACCAACTCGCCTGGGCGTACTACAAGCTGGCCGGCCCGCGGGAGACGAAGCTCTCGATGGGTCCGGAGGCCTACGACGACGCGATGGACCTGTTCATCGGGCTCCTCGACCAATCCGAGGAGGAGTACGAACAGACGGGTCGCCAGAGCGACTTCCGCCCCGACGCCGTCAAGTACATGGCCATCTCCTTCTTTGACGTGGCCGACAACACCGATGTCGACCCGGTGCAGGTCGCCGAGGCGTATTTCGGTCGCGTGGGCGCCCGCCCCTACGAGCAGGAGATCTACATCGCGTTGGCCGAGGTGCTGCAGACCCAGGCCCGGTGGGACGAGGCCATCGCGGTGTACCGGAAGCTCCAGGACGATCCGCGCTGGGTGAACCACCCCGACAACCCCAAGTTCCAGATGCAGATCGTTCGGCTCTACGCGTCCAAGCGGCCTCCCGCGCTGCAGGAGTCGGCTGCGGCCCGGGTGGAGCTCACCGATCGCTACAACACCGAGGCCGAATGGTGGGACGCCAACGGGGAAAGCCCGGACGCCCTCGCCACCGCGCGGGGGTACATCGAGGAGTCGCTCGCGGACGTGGCCATCGAGTACCGCCTCAAGGCCAACCGGACGGGGGCCCACGAGGACTACCTGGAGGCCGCGAAGCGATTCCGGCAGTACCTCGTGAAGTTCCCCATCTCCGACGACTACTACGAGGTGCAGTGGTACCTGGCCGACACCTTGTACCGGGCGGTGGAGTACGAGGACGCGCTGGTGGAGTACGAGTCGCTCATCAAGAGCGGTGCCCACCACGCCTATGCCGACGGGTCGGTGTACTTCGCCATGGATGCCGCGCTGCAGGTGCTCCAGCAGGAGCACACCCCTCCGGCGGTTCCGGAGACCGCGCTCGTCGCGGACCTGCTGGAGCAGGCCCGTGGTCAGCAGGCGCCTGCTTGGATGGTGCCAAAGACCGCTGCGTTCGAACGGAGCTACGCCACGCCGTCGGGCACGGACATCTCCGTGTACGCCCTTTCCGAGGACCACCAGCGATTCGTGGTCAATGCGGAGCGGTTGCAGCAGTACACCTTCACCCCACCCCAGGACGAGGACACCAACGACTTCGGGGCGGTATTCGCCGAGCGACGCCACAAGGTGGAGTACCTGGTGGCGCAGATGCTCTACTTCCACAACCGGTACGACGAGGCCCGCCCACTGCTCACCAGCCTCATCGACCGTTACCCGCACCGGAACGAAGCGGCCTACGCCGCCGGCCTGCTGGTGGACTCCTACCAGACCGAGGGCGACCTCGCCCAGGTGCGGCTGTACACCCGCAAGTTCATGACATCGGTGCTCGGCGAGGACGAGGCGCTCATCGGCGAACGGCAGCAGCAGTTCGCCACCCTGCTGGAAGGCGCGGCCTTCAAGGAGGCCCTGGCCTACGTGGAGTCGGGGGACCGCCAGGCCGCCGCCGAGGCGTTCGTGGCCTTCACCGAAGAGTTCCCCGGCTCCGAGCACGTTCCCGCCGCCCTGTACAACGCCGCCAACAGCTACGAGCTGCTCGGAAAGGCGGAAAAGGCCAACGAGCTGTTCGAGGAGTACGTGGAGCGGTACCCAAACGACGAGCGGTCCAAGGCGCTCTACTTCCGCATTGCCGCCAACTACGAGTCCACCTTCGAGCTCGCCAAGGCTGTCGACTACTACGAGCGCCTGGTGGTACGGTTCCCGAAGGATCTGGACGCCGCCGACGCCCTGTACAACGCCGCATTCCTTCGCATCGGGCTGGGGGACCACGAGGGCGCCGCCAAGGGCTTCGAGCGCTATGCGAGTCAGTTCCGCGAGGCGTCCGACCGGGAAGGTGTGCACTTTCAGGCCGGCGAGCAGTGGGAGCAGGTGGGCAGCTACCAGGCTCGCCGTTTCTACGAGGGGTACCTGCGGACCTACGGGCTCTCCAACCCGGACCACGCCCTGGAGGCGAAGTACAAGCTCGCCAAGCAACACCTGGAGGCCGGCAGCCAGCGCCGCCATCGCGCCTACCTGGACGAGATCCTGCGGGACTTCGACCGGCTCGCCGCTTCGGGTGCGGAGCTCGGATGGGGTTCGCGCCACTATGCCGCGGAGGCCGCCTTCGTGCAGCTCCAGGAGGAGTACGACAGGTTCACCTCCGATACCTTGAGCGGGCGCGAGGACAAGGACCTCGAGCTGCTGATGGACAAGAAGCCGGCCGAACTGTCGAAGCTGGAGGAACAGGGCCTGGGCATCGTGCGCCGGTACTCGGACTTCGAGTACTCCACCGCCTCGCTGTACCTCGTCGCCGCGGCCTACCTCTACTACGCCGACCTCGGCTTCAAGCTGGAACCCCCGTCCACCATGAGCCCCGAGGAGCAGGACGTGTACTGGGAGGTCCTGGAGACGGAGGTGTTCCCGCAGTTCTACACGGTGCAGGACAAGGCTATTGCCCGCTTCGAGGCTCTGATCAAGCTGGCCCGGGAGCAGAAGCTGTACTCGGAATGGGTGGGCAAGGCCCACGTCGGGCTCAATGATCTCGACCCGCGTGGCTACCCCAAGGAGAAACCCGAGATCCAGGGGGAGAGCGCCGCGGAGATCACCCCGGACATCGTCCCACGCCGGATCCAGGAGGAGATCCCATGGGGTGGGGACCCCGGGACGGGGGAGGCGCCATGAGACCCTGGTCGGTCGTGCTGTTCCTGGTCGTCCTGGTCGCGTGTGCCAAGAAGGGCCCGGTGGAGAATGCCGCGGGGGGTCCCGCGGTCGCGACACCCACCAGCACCTCCGCTTCGGAGGAGCCCGCACCTCCTACGCGGACCGAGCCCGTGGGAAAGAAGGCGGTCCCGGTACACGAGCGGGTCAATGACGCCTGCGAGCTGCTCGAGACCGGTCAGGCCGGCGCGGCCGCCCGCGCCAGGACCATGTTGCGGGAGGTGGTCGTCGATCAGCCGGACCTGGCCCTGGGGCACTTCAACCTCGGGGTGGCCCATCACCAATTGGGGGAGCACGCCGAGGCACGCCGGGCCTACACCCGGGCGGTGGAGCTCGACCCGACCCTCGGGGAAGCGTGGCTGTACCTGGGGACGGTCCAAGAGCGGGAGGGTCGTCTCGATCTGGCGGTGTCCAACTTCCGCACCGGCATCCGCAAGGACCCCGAGAACATGGACCTCCGGGTGGCGCTGGTGTCCGCTCTCCGCCGGCAAGGCAAGCTCCAAGAGGCCATCGACGAGGCCAAGTCAGCGCTGCGTTTGAACGCCACCAACCTCCCCATCTACAACAACCTCGGCCTCGCCTACATCGAGCTTGGCCAGCTCGATCTGGCCAAGTTCGTGTACCAGAAGGCACTCAACGGTGTCGAAGGCGCCGGCCAGAACGCCTTCATCCACGCCAACCTCGGGTGGACCTACTTCCGCGCCGGGCAGACCGCCGAGGCGGAGTACTACCTGCAGGAAGCGGTTCGCCTCGATCCCGATCTGGTGCCGGCGCTGGTCTATCTGTCACGTATCTACCTTGACAATCGCAACTACGAGGACACGATTCCGCTCCTGGAGAGCGCCCTGCAGCACCAGCCCGACAACCACGGCGTGGTGATGAACCTCGGCATCGCCTACCGGGGGATGGGGCGGTACGCCGAAGCGGAGCGGATGTATCGCAAGGCGTTGGAGCTGAAGCCGAGCCTGCCCGGACCGTGGTTCAACATGGGCATCCTGTACGGGGATCACATGAAAGACTATGACCGCGCGATTGCCGCCCTGCAGACCTACACATCTCGTGGTGGCTCCCAGTCCGCGTTGGCTGTCGAGTACATCGCGGACCTGGAGAAGGAGCGGGAGCGATCCGAGAAGAAACGTGCCCTCGAGGAGGATCGTGCCCAGCGCGAGGCCGAGCGCGCCGATCGGGAACGTCTGTTGATGGAAGCGGAGCAGCAACAGGGCTCGGGGGGCAGGGACGCGCCAGCCGAGCCCCGGCCCACGCCGTCTCCCAGCCCCACGCCGTCTCCCAGCCCCTGGGGTGAGCCATGACCCGTCGGACCGTCCTCAAGGCGCTGGTCGCCACTGTCGCAGCGGTGGTCGGGGGGGTGGTCCTGGTCTCCGACGCCGTCGCGGCACGGCTGGTCTTCGAGGAGACGGTGATCGAGGGGGAGGTCCGCAAGCCCGAGGTGGCGGTGTACATCACCCGGCAGAACCTCAACGACCGTTATGAGTTGGAGTTGAAGGAGAGCTTCCTGCTCAAGATCATCGAGTCGGTGGAGCACTCCCCCTTCTGACCGGGCCGATCGAGGGTCGCGTCGGTTCCAATGGGGGCAAAGCTGATACCTTCTTTACGAACCGCTGATGCCGTCGGGAATCAGCATCAGAGCGACGTCGTGTCGCAACAAGTCTGACAGCCTCCTCACAAAGGTCGCCTGGCGGATTGCCCCTGGTCGAGTACAGTCCAGTCCGAAACACCGCCCGTCCTGGGACCGGCACGAGCCGGGGACGTGGTGAGCGCCTTCCGGAGGTCCAAGAGAATGGTCAATCCCGTCACGATGTTCAACGAGGGCGGCCCGTTCATGTATTTCATCCTAACGGCCGCCGTCTTCGCCATGGCCATCGCGTTCGAGCGCCTCTTCTACATCATCTTCCGCGCGAACATCAACTCGACGGCTTTCATGGCGCAGATCCAGAAGCTCATCATGGCGAACAACATCGATCGCGCCATCAAGCTCTGCAATGCCGAGCCGCATGCCGCGCTCCCGCGGGTCGTCAAGGCGGGCCTCACCCGGGCCAATCGGACCGAGAAGGAGATCGAGAACGCCATCGACGAGGCCACCCTCGAGGTGGGGCCGTTCCTCAACAAGCGGACCCCCTACCTGTCCATGCTGGCCAACGTCGCCACCCTGCTCGGCCTCCTCGGCACCATCTTCGGCTTGATCATGGCGTTCGACGCCGTGGCCCATGCCTCCGCCGAGATGAAGTCGACGCTCCTCTCGGCCGGTATCGCAGTCGCGATGTTCACCACCGCCGGTGGTCTGATGGTCGCCATCCCCACCCTGGTCCTGCACTCCATCGTCCTGCAGCGAACCAACAAGATCCTCGACGATGTGGACCAGTACGGCGTGAAGACGGTGAACCTCCTCACCGCCCGGCGTCGCGGCACACTCAAGGACGAGGTGGCGGTCGAGAGTTGATTTCTCCCTCGACCCGGTGACGAGCAGCGCACGGAGCCGACACCATGTCCCACGTCAGAAAGCGACTCACGACGGCTGAGGATCTCAACCTCATCCCCATCATGAACCTGGTGACGATCCTCATCCCCTTCCTGCTGATGGCGGCCCAGTTCGTCAACTACGCCGTGATCGACTCGTCGGTCCCCGCCATCGGGCCGCCCCAGCCGCCGGCCGAGGACGACGACGAGCCCCCCTTGAACCTCTCGGTCCTGATCACGGACGAGGGCTTCACCATCGCCGGCGCGGAAGCGGTGCTTCCCGCGGAAGGCGGCGACGAGGGGCCGACCGTCCCCTGCATCGAGACCGGCTGTCCCACTCCAGACTCCTACGACACCAAGGAGCTCACCCGGCTGTTGGGGTTGATCAAGGACGAGTTCCCCGACGACCAGAACGTGATCCTCGTCCCCGAGTCGCGCATCCAGTACGAGATCCTGGTCCGCACCATGGATGCTACCCGCGTGGACCCGTTCACCAAGAAGGACGGCAAAGCCCGCGAACTGTTCCCCTACGTCGTGATCGCCGGCGGCGTTCAGTAGGAGCTAGGTATGGCAAAAAAGGTTTCACGGCGCCGAGGTATCGCGGGTGGTCTGACCATCACCTCGATGATGGACATCATGACCATCATCCTCATCTTCCTCCTCAAGTCGTACTCGACGGAGGACATCTCGGTCGCGCCGTCCGATGACCTGCAGATCCCGGTGTCCTCGGCCCTCAAGCCGCCGAGGCTGGCGGTGAACGTGGTGGTGTCGCGCAGCGAGGTCCTGGTGGACAGCGTCCCGGTGCTGCGCCTGGAACGGATCGCCGACCCGGAGACCGGGGAGGAGACGGTCCAGATCCCGGACAGCGAGAAGAAGGGCCAGATGGTCTCCCGGCTCTACGACCGGTTGCTGGAAAAGGCGGAGACGGCAAAGGACCTCGGCTCCCGCTCTGGAAGCGACCAACTCGAGTTCAAGGGTCAGATCCTGTTGCAGTGTGATCGGCGTCTCCCCTTCTCGGTCATCCGCGAGGTGATGTATACGGCGGGTCAGGCACAGTTCGGCGAGTTCCGGTTCGTCGTCATCAAGGGGGCGGAAGGGTAGAGGCCCTCTGCTGGCACTCGTCGAGCGTCTCCACCAGATCGCCGCGGTGCCGCTTTGCGTATTACGTGGTGTCCGTAGGGAGGCGGCGGGGTCCCGTCGCAGGCGGGTTTGCGCGCTTGTCACCGCAAAGACAATCGGTCTATCCTATCCACGCTCTGACGGGCAGATTCCCAGCCGCGAGGGTCTCGATCGCAGATCAGGGGCGGGAACCAGGTTGTATGATGGCTTTCTCCTCATTCCTCTTCACTCCGATCCCACAGGGGGATTGCGCGAACCGGACCAGGAGGCGATGGTCAGAAAGCGTGCGAGATTCGAAAGGCGTCGGGGGTTGCCAGCGCCCTTCGGGTTCGCGATGCTGTATGGGACTCGCGATCACTGTCCGCCGGCCCGGAGCTCCTGATTGATGGCTGCCCAAGCCCGACAAGCGAAGGTTCTTCGGATCGGCATCATCCAGGATGGGAAGATCGTCCAAGAGCGGCTCATCCGGAGTGGTGAGTCGGTCACGGTGGGGGAGTCGACCCGAAACACCTTCGTCCTCCCCGGCGGTCGGCTGCCGCGGAAGGAGTACCCACTCTTCGTGGCGGGTCGGAGCGGGTACGTCCTCAACTTCACCCGTGACATGCGGGGGAAGATCAGCTCGGGCGGCGCAGTGGTCGGATTGGACAAGCTGCGCAACGACCCCGGAGTTCACCGGGAGTCGAAGAGCTGGCGTTTGCCGCTCACCGAGCAGGATCGAGGGAAGATCCGCATCAACGGCGTGACGATACTCTTCCAGTTCGTCTCCCCCCCTCCCGCGCAGGCCGTCAAGCCCCTGATGGCCATGGACTTCCGTCCGCGCATCCTGGACGACGACGACCCCATCTTCCTGGGTTTCCTCGCGATCTTCACCGCGTTGGCGGTGGTGCTCCTCATCTGGGTGTGGAACACTGAGCCCCCAAAGACCCGGTCCCTGGCGGAGATCCCGGACCGGTTCACCAAGCTCGTGCTGGAGCAGCAAGACATCGAGATCAAGGAGATAGAGCTCGACGACCTGCAGGGGCCATCGACGCTGAAGGAGGAGCCGAAGGAGCAGGAGGCCGAAGCCAGCGGGGCGGGCGAGAAAGAGGGGCCGAAGACCGCTGTGGAGAAGGCGAAGCATCGCGAGGATCTCAAGCAGAGCGTCACCGAGAAGTCGTTGCTCCTGAAGATGTTCGTCAACCGCGGTGAGAACCCGCGCGGAGAGACGGCCGAGGACCTGTGGTCCGAGGCGGACAAGGGCTTGGAGGACCTCGATGCGGCCGTGCGGGACGTGAAGGGTGTCGAGGTGGCCGGGAGCGGGAACCAGGACCTGCGGAAGGGCGCCGGAGGAACCAGCGAGGACGTCGACATCGGCGACCTGCGCGGCGTGGGTGGTGGCAGCTCCGAGCTGGGCGGTGGGCCCGAGGTGGAGGTGACCGGCGAGGTGGATCTCGGCACCCCGAGCGACCTGAGCGAAGCGGGAGATGCCCCGGCCGTCAGGGGGGTGGTCGAAGAGCATTTCGGGCAGCTCACCTACTGCTACGAGCAACAGCTGAAGCTGGACCCGGGCCTCGGCGGACGGGTGGAAGTGGAGTGGCATGTGCGTGGCGGGAGGGTCACCAGCGCGAACGTCTTCGCCAACACCACCGGCAACTCCGAGTTGGGCCGGTGCATCGTGTCAAAAATCCGTCGCTGGCGGTTCCCGGAGTCTGTAGAAGGGGAGATCCTCTACCCGTTCATCTTCAAGCGAAAGGGCTGATCGGCAGGCGGGTCCGGAGGTGCGGCGCACACGCTTTGGACCTGTGTTCGGAGATGGTCCCTCTTCCGCCATCTACCGGTGTCACAAAGAGGGTGCGGACGCGAGTTCGGTGGCGCTACCCTGCATCACGAATCGCTCGCCCGTCGGGCGAGATGGATTAGAAAGGCACCCCTGACCGGAGACAATTCCCGTGAAACCCTTCGCCCGGCTTTCGGTTGCTGCGGTCTTCGCCGCTGTCGTGTTTGGATCTCCCGTGGCCCGGGCCCAGGAGACCGGGGTTGCAGGGGAGCTGGAGCGCACCGCCACCACCACCCCCCAGGAGAAGCTCGAGTACGCCGAGGAGGCCACCCAGGAGATGCGTGACGCCATTCGGGAGGCGACACGCATGGTGGAATCCGCGCGGAAGGACAACGAGGTCGAGCGCCTGCAGTGTGTGACCGCGCGCCTGACCTCGCTCCGCTCGTTGCTGCAGGTGAGCGAATCCGCGCAGGCGGCCATGCAACAATTCATCGAGGCGGGCGAACTGGAGCGGGCCGATCACGAACTCAGGAAGATCGCGGTGGCACGCACCAAGACCCGGGCGTTGCTGGCGGAGGCCGAGCGGTGCGTTTCCGGGACGACAGCGCTCGAACCTGGGGAGACGATTGTGGTGGTAGAGGGGGGTGAGTTCATCGACGAGAGCGGGCTCTTGGACATCGACGAAGATCCCTTCGACCTGGGCAACGACCCGCCGGAAGCGAGCCCGTTCCAGTGAGTGTTGCTCGCCACGAACGCCGTCCGAGCGGCTGGCTCGGGAGGCTCGCGACCTGCTTGGTCGCCGGTCTGCCCGCGCTGGCCTGGGCTGCGCCGGGCGACCACATCCGCGCTGGGGAGGCAATCATCACCCCGAGCGTGGAGTTCGGGATCGAGCACAGCACCAATGCCTATCGGGCCGAGTCCGACGTTCGGGGCGGCACCGACGTTCTGCTTACCCCCAGGGTGGAGATCGCAGCGGAGGGTGGCGACGTCGAGTTCTCCCTCGATGGGGCCTGGGAGCTGCGGAAGTACTTCCAGTCCGGGTTGACCAACCTGGATCGCTACACCGACTTCCGCATCGGCGCCGATCTCCTGCTGCTCAAGCAGCAAGCGGTCGCGTTCCGCCTGAACGACGACGTGGGGCTCAAGAACCGCGAGGTGACCCGCCCCTTCGCGGGCTCCGGCTTCAACACCCAGTTCCGCAACCATTTCTCGGGGGCCATCATCGTCCAGGCCGGGCCGGTGCTCCTCTTCGAGATCGGTGGGTTCTGGGGGTACGACGACTACCTCGTGCAGGACTACGGCAACCAGGGCCTGCGCCCCTTCAACTTCCGGAACTCCTTCGGCCCCACCGTCGATGCGGAATGGTCCTTCCTCCCTCGCACCGCGGTCGTGGCCGGGTTCGAGTACGGTTTCTACCGCTGGAACGAGCACTGGGTGTCCACCTCGAACGCCCAGTCCGAGTTGGGATCCTTCATCGGACTGCCGGACTCACGCGCTTGGAAGACCCGGCTCGGGCTCCGCGGGCGGATGACCGAGCGCCTGGTGTTGCTGTTGCAGCTCGGGTACGGGCAGGCCGGATACGACGAGCAGACCGTGATCGACGACGGCGGTGGCGGTGAGGACGCGGACGCCATCGCCACCGACCTTCGCGGGCTGAGCGGGCTTGTGTTCACCGGGCAGATCACCTGGGCGATGGCTCCCGAGGAGCGGGTGGTGTTGCGCTTCGAGCGCGACTTCAACGACTCCTGGTTCACCAACTACGTCTCCTACAACGAGATCCGTGCCTACTGGGACGACCGCCTCGGCAGCCGCATCGGCACCCATCTCGGCGCGCTGGTCCGGTTCGAGGAATACGAGGGGGAGGTCACCCGAGGCGACTTGCTGCTCCGGGGTGACGCGAACGTCTCGTACTACCTTCGGGACTGGGCTCGGCTGAAGGCGGGCGTGCAGTTCGACCAGCGTGCCTCAACCGCAGCCGGCGTGGACTACACCGACTTCAACGCCCATGTACTGGCCATGTTCACCTACTGAAGCGCGGGGGGGTGACGCCCTCCACCCCTCATGTCTTGGGTGAAGGTCTTACCTGACACGTCAAGAGGTGGTATGCTCACCGCGATGGAGTGTCGGTGAGCATCACGACTGCGCCGCGAACGTTCGCCTCGAGCTTGGGCGCGCTGGTGGCAGGTCGGCGACGCGAGTTCGCCATCTTGGCCGGGCTCATGCTGGGTGCCTTTGCGTTGGTGTCCCTGGCTGGTGCGAGGGTGTCGGACCCCACCCTGTTCACCCCGGGTTCGGGGCGGGTGGAGAACCCCTGCGGGCCGGTGGGGGCACACCTGGCCTACATGCTCTACGCGATGGTGGGTGGAGGAGCCTGGGCCATCGCGGTGCCGATGGTCGCAGGCGTGTTGGCGCTTGCCGGCCGCAAGGCGCTCTCCACCGGACAATGGGCCGCGGCGTCCGGGATGTACCTCACCCTGCTCGCCCTCGCGCACCTGGCCTTGGGCCCCGGTGACCCGTTCTACCCGGGAGGCCTCCTGGGCGCGGGGACTGCTGGGCTGTTGACCGCGGGCCTGGGGACCGTGGGGGCCGTGATCGCGCTGCTGACGGCGGGGTTGATCACCGCCACCGTACTCGCGCGGATCCAGTGGGGTGAGGTGGCCCGTTGGGGCGTGGACCTGCTGGAAGCGTGGTCTCCTCGCGTCCTGGCTTGGGTTTTGGAGGCGGCGCACCGGGTGCTCGCCTTCTTGGCGCGGCTGGTGCGGGGCCTGGCCTGGGCGCTCGCTGCCAGCATTCGCGCAGTGGCGACTCGGGTGGGTCGGGCCGTTCGCCGGATGGGCCACTCGTTGACCCGAGGGATCGAGGATGTCTCGGATCCCTGGGAGGAGATCGAAGGGCTGCGGGACGGAGATACGGTGGTGGGTTCGGTCCCGGCCCTGGTCGAGGTGGAGTGGGACCCCACCGAGGTGCTCGAGGAGGACACGTCCGACAACGACGTGCTGGGGTTGTTCCCCCACTTCTCGCCTCGTCAATCGCGTCTCCCGCTCCCGCCGGCGGACCCCACCGATCCCCCATCGCCCACAGGGTTGCGGGACGAGCAGGGACAGGGAGACGACAGCGTGGCGGTGCACCGCTCCGCCTTCCTCGACGAGCCGCAGGCACGCGATGATGGAAGAGCGCTCGGTCGACCCAGCCAACACGAGCTGCCTCCGCTGTCCCTGCTGGACGAGGTCCCGGTACAACACGCTTCCTTCGACGAAATCGAGCTGCGCCGGCTGGCCGGCGTGGTCGAGGAGAAGCTCGACTCCTTCAAGATCGGGGGCCGGGTCACCGCGGTGCAGCCCGGTCCGGTCGTGACCACCTTCGAGTTCGAGCCCGAACCGGGCATCAAGGTCTCCCGCATCGCCTCCCTCTCCGACGATCTCGCCATGGCCCTCAAGGCGCTGCGGGTGCGGATCGTGGCCCCCATCCCCGGGAAGGGGTGCGTGGGAATCGAGATCCCCAGCGAGCGCCGGCTCACCATCTTCCTTCGGGAGATCCTCGCTGCGTCGGAGTTCCGCGAGAACAAGCGCGAGCTCCCATGTATCCTCGGCAAGGATGTCGTGGGGCGGCCCGTGGTCGCGGACCTGGCCCGGATGCCGCATCTCCTCATCGGCGGTACCACCGGCTCGGGCAAGTCGGTGGGGGTGAACGGGATGCTGATGAGCCTGTTGTTCACCAACACGCCGGAGGACTTGCGACTGCTCCTCATCGACCCGAAGATGCTGGAGTTCGAGCTGTACGACGGCATTCCCCACCTGCTCCACCCCGTGGTGACCGATGCCAAGGGCGCGGCTGCGGCCCTGCATTGGGCCTGCCGCGAGATGGACCGGCGCTACAGCGTCCTGGCCCGTTGGGGGACGAGGAATGTCCGCTCCTACAACCGCAAGGTGGCGCGGGAGGTGAAGGACTGGAACGCCGCCAAGGCCCGCCAGTACATGGGCGACGACTGGATGGCCGGTCTCGACCTCCCCTGGCCCGAGCACATACCGTACATCGTCATCGTCATCGACGAGTTGGCGGACCTGATGATTGTCGCTTCTCGGGACGTGGAGGAGAGCATCGTGCGCCTGGCCCAGAAGGCACGTGCCTCCGGGATCCACCTCCTCGTCGCCACCCAGCGCCCCTCGGTGGATGTCATCACCGGTCTCATCAAGGCCAACCTCCCCACGCGCATCTCGTTCCAGCTCCGCACCCGGGTCGATTCCCGCACCGTGCTCGACCAGGGAGGCGCCGAGGCCCTTCTGGGGCGAGGTGACATGCTCTACCTGCCTCCGGGGGTGGGAGCTCTACAGCGCTGTCACGGCGCCTTCGTTTCGGACGAGGAGGTCGCCCGGGTCACGGCGTTCCTTTGCGCACAGGCGTCCCCGGAGTACATCGAGGACATCACCGGTGGCAGCGATGTCGACATGGATCTGCTGGACGAGGAGCGCGACGAGTTGTACGACGCCGCCCTCCAGATCGTGTTCCAAGCCGGCAAGGCCTCCACCTCCATGATCCAGCGCCACCTGAAGATCGGGTACAACCGTGCGGCGCGCATCATCGACCTCATGGAGGCATCCGGCGTGATCGGGCCGGCCGACGGGGCCCGTGCCCGGGAGGTGCTGGTCTCCTCGGCCCAAGAGGCCTGATCCCCCTGGACCGAATGGGATCGGGACGAGCTCCGTCGATTGAAGTGTCCCCTCGTTGCCGGGACGAAATTGCGCGAATAGGACGGCGACTGGAGGTGCCTTGAGAGCCGCATTCCTCGGGATCGTGTTTTGCCTGTGGGTAGTGACCCGAGTTGGGGCTGCGGAAGGACCGACGCCCGCGGCCACCGTGGAGGAGTCGACCCCCGCGGCCACCGTGGAGGAGTCGACCACGGCAGCCGCCACGGAGGAAACGACCACGGCAGCCGCCACGGAGGAACCGACCACGGCAGCCGCCACGGAGGAACCGACCACGGCAGCCGCCACGGAGGAACCGACCACGGCGTCCGTCGTGGAAGCCCTGGAGGCCAAGTACGCTGCCGTGGAAGCGCTGAAGGCGGACTTCGTCCAGACCACTCGCTCGGCGGTGTATGGGGACGACGAACAACGCGGCACCCTCCTCGTCAAGCGCCCGGCGATGATGCGCTGGGAGTTCCACGGAGGTGAGGAGAGACACTTCGTCACCGACGGCAAGACGATGTGGGTGTACACGAAGTCGGACCAGGAGGTGATCCGCTACGACAATGTCGGCGGCGAGCGCTCCGCGCTGGACTCCCTGCTGTCCTCCCTGGACCAGATCGACGAGCTGTTCGACGTCCGGCTCGCGGAGGGGACCCAAGATGCCATCACACTCGATCTGACCCCGCACGAGCAGGAGCAGGTGAAAAGGGCTCGCCTGGTGCTCACCGACGCCCTCGTGATCCAGCACCTCACCATCGTCGACCCCTTCGACAGCGTCACGGATCTGGCGTTCTCGAACGTGCAACTCGACCCGGAGATCCCGGATTCGGCGTTCGTGTTCGAGGTCCCCGAGGGCGTAGAAATCATCGTCGGGGGCGGGTTCTAGGGAGATGAAGCGGGTTCACCTGATCAGTTTGGGGTGCGCGAAGAACCGCGTCGACTCCGAGGTGATGGTGGGCCTCCTCCAACAGGGGGAATTCCGCCTGGTCGATGACCCCGCCGAGGCCGACGTCATCGTGGTGAATACCTGTTCCTTCATCCAGTCGGCCACCGAGGAGTCCATCGAGACGGTGCTGGAGATGGGTGAGATCAAGGGGGCCGGGAGCTGCAAGCGGCTGGTGGTCACCGGGTGCCTGGTGCAGCGGTATGGCGAGGAGTTGGAAGGGGAGCTTCCCGAGGTGGACCACTTCCTCGGCACCGGGGAGTACCACCGAATCGCCGAGATCCTGCAGTCCCGAAGCGGTGAGGCCGCACGCTCCTACGTGGACGAACCCCGATACCTCCACGACGAGGGTGTGCCCCGGGTGAACTCCTGGTCGTCGTGCTCGGCCTTCCTGAAGATCGCGGAGGGCTGCGACCACCGTTGCGCGTTCTGCATCATCCCGAGGCTCCGCGGGCGGTTGCGTTCTCGCACCATCCCCTCCCTGGTCGTGGAGGCGGAACGGCTCGCGGCCGAAGGGGTGGTGGAGCTGAACCTGGTGAGCCAGGACTCCACGGCCTACGGCCGGGACCTGGGCGACGGCACTGGGCTCGGGGGTCTGCTCGACGCTTTGTGCGATGTCAACGGGGTGGAGTGGATCCGCCTCCACTACGCGTACCCCATCGGGCTCCCAGCGGGTCTGCTCGAGGCCCTGCGGGACCAGCCGAAGGTGGTGCCCTACCTCGACATCCCGCTCCAGCACGCGTCGGGACGGATGCTGAAGGCGATGCGGCGAGGCGTGACGCGGGAGGGCCAGGAACGCATCCTCGACCGGGTCCGGGAGTACGTCCCCGACATCACGGTGCGCACCACCTTCATCGTCGGCTTCCCCGGCGAGACCGACGAGGACTTCGCCGAGCTATGCGACTTCGTGCAGCGGCAGCGATTCGACCACCTGGGCGTGTTCGCGTACTCCCGGGAGGAGGGGACCCCGGCCGTGGAGCTGCCCAGCCAGGTCCCGGAGCACGTCAAGGAGGCGCGGCAGCGGCGACTGATGGAGATCCAGAAGGGGATCAGCCAGGAGAAGCTCCAGGCGCTGGTGGGGCAGGTGGTGCCCGTGCTGGTGGAGGGGGTGTCCGAAGAGAGTGACCTGCTCCTGCGCGGGCGCACCGACCGGCAGGCTCCCGAGGTGGACGGACAGGTCTTCATCACCAACCCTTCGTCAGAGGTGCGGGTCGGCCAGATCCGATCCCTGAAGGTCGTGCAGGCGGGCGACTACGACCTGGTCGGAGAGCTGGAGACCTGACCAGGATCGTCTAGGAACCGTCCTCCAGCAGCCGCAACGCGAAATCCAGCTGCGGATCCAACTGCCTTCGCTCCGCAACCGTTCCATCCCACGGCACCAGCGGTTCGTGCGGTTCCTCCGCCGCCGCGAGCGCCTCCACCAGCTGCAGAAGCACCTCCTTCTCCCCGGGGGGAACCTCCAGGCTGGCGATGCGCTCGCGGAGTGCTGCCGCCGGGTCCGGAGGTTGGGGCAGCTCTACGAGGTGTTCCGGAACCCGGCCCTGCTCCGCGGCGACGGGGGCGCCAGAGGGCGTGTAGTACCGCGAGGTGGTCAGGCGCAGCGCGGATTGGTCGCGGTTTTCGTAGAGAACCTGCACGCTGCCCTTTCCATAGGTGTGGGTGCCTACCAGGCTGGCACGCTGGGTGTCCTGGAGGGCGCCGGCCACGATCTCGGCCGCGGACGCCGACATCCCGTTCACCAGCACCACGACCGGAAGCTCCGGCTTCACCCCGCCAGGCGTGGCGATGTGCGCCTCCGCGCCGTCGGCCCGGCCCTTTGTGGATACGATGATCCCCTCGTCGAGGAAGAGATCGGAGACCTCCACCGCCTCGTCGAGCAGTCCGCCCGGGTTGTCGCGAAGGTCGAGCACCAGCCCGGTGAGCGGCGCAGTCGCGGAGAGCTCGCGGATGGTTTCCAGCAGGGACTCCGAGGCGTCTTCCTGGAACTGGTACAGCCGCACGTAGCCCACTCCACTGTCCAGGCGCTCTGCGGCCACGGCGGGGGTAGCGACCCGGTCGCGCACCGTGCGCACCACCCGCGGCTCCTCCCACCCCTCGCGCGCGATGGAGAGGTCGACCGGCGCACCTCGGGGGCCCTTGATCAGGCTGGTGACCTTCTCCAGGGGCAACCCCGCCACCGGTGTGCCGTCCACCCCGACGATGATGTCGCCGCTGAGCAGGCCGTCTCGCTCTGCTGGGCCTCCGGGCAGCACGTGCGCGACCAGCACTCCCCGTGATACCCGACGGACCTCGATACCGATCCCTTCGTAGCTTCCCTGGGTTTCGTCGAGGAAGAGGCGGAACTCCTCCGGGGTCATCCACCGGGAGTGCTCGTCGAGCTCGTCCACCATGCCGCGGATGGCCGCCTCGACCAGGGTGTCGCTGTCGATCTCCTGGACGTAGTCCCGCTCGATGGTGGTGAGCACCCGGGCGAAGAGGTCGAGCCCTTCGTACGGGTCGTTGGCGCGGGACGCAGCAGCGGCGCCGGCCATGGCCCCTGCAAGGAGCCCCGACACGAAGAGCACCCCCACCATCATGGTGGCCCGGACGGGTGTGCTGTTCATCGGCGGGCGGGGTGGCATGGTTGTTCCTTATCGTCCCATGGCGAATGGGCCCTTCGCAGGTCCGAGGTCCACCCATTCCACCGGGACCGGGTCGTGGCCGAAGAAGATCCGGCCCACACGCTGGAATCGCTCGGGGTGGTCGGTCACCAGGAACCGAACCGTGCCCGTCGGTGCGCTCGGTGGTCCGAAGGCGGTTCTCACGGCTTTCGCGGTGGCCCGGGCCGAATCCACGAGGTCGACACCCGGCAGCACCCGATGGAGGATCGGCGCGAGCGCTGGGTAATGGGTGCAGCCCAGGATCGCCGTGTCCACGCGGCCCCGCAGATGACCCAGGTAGTGCTCCGCCACCTGCTCCGGCACCAAGCCCTCCACCCACCCCTCCTCCGCCAGGGGAACGAACAGCGGGCAGGGGATGGCCTCCACCGGGACGTCGGGTGCGTGCAGGCGGATCGCGTCCTGGTAGGCCCTGCCGCGGATGGTGCCCTCTGTACCGAGCACCGCGATGGCGCCGGTATGGTGTACTTCGAGTGCGGCCTCCACCCCGGGCTCCACCACGCCGAATACCTGGATCCCGGCCCGGTCCCCGGCGAGCCGTAGCGCCGGCAGGGCGTGGGTAGAAGCGGTGTTGCACGCGACCACCAGGGCTCCCACGCCGAGATCGGCCAGGTAGGAGGAGACCCGCAGGGAGTAGCGGATGACGGTCTCTGGGGAGCGGGTGCCGTAGGGGACCCGAGCGGTGTCGCCCAGGTAGACGAGGTCGTGCTCGGGAAGGGCTGTTGCCAGCTCGCGCAGGACCGTCAGTCCGCCGATTCCAGAGTCGAATACTCCGACAAGCACGTCGCGCGCTCCGTGACGGGGTCAAGGGGTGGTGGACACTGCTAACCAGAACCGGTTCTGCGGTAACGTCCTCTCATGCGCATCGCGATCTACGGCGGCAGCTTCAACCCACCCCATGTCGGCCATGCCATGGTCGCCGCCTGGTTGCACTGGACCCATCGAGCGGACGAGGTGTGGCTGGTGCCGACCCGCAGCCATCCCTTCGACAAGCCGATGGCACCCTTCCCGTTTCGGGTGCGGCTGTGCGAGGCGTTGGCTGGTGCGGTGGGAGAATGGGTGATGGTCTCGACCATCGAGGGCGAGTTGGACGAGCCTTCCTACACCGTCGACACCCTTCGGGCACTTGCGCGCCGGCATCCCGGGTACCAGTTCCGGCTGGTGCTGGGGTCCGACAACCTCGATCAACTCCACGCCTGGAAGGACTGGGACGGCATCGAGGCCGAATTCGCGCCGATCGTGGTGGGGCGTCAGGGGTACCCGACGCCTCCCGGAGCAGTGGACTTCCCCGGGGTGTCCTCTACCGACGTCCGCCGCCGGTTGCGAGCGGGCGAGCCGGTGGATCACCTGGTCCCCGCGGCGGTGCTCGCCCTGCTGGGAGCCGCCTACAGGTCGGGGCCGAGCCCCACCACGCCGTAGGCGCGCCCCCCCCCGCCGGCTTCCGCCAGCCCCGAGATCACGAAGGCGAGGCCACGCACGCTGGTGCTGACTCCGGGCGCCGCGCCCGAAGCGGTCGCAGTGCATTCCACTTCCGTGAAGGTCCGGGTGTCG